>NZ_JBEOXT010000029.1:0-131926 GCF_040296685.1 Streptomyces sp. NPDC002054 | reverse complement strand
CCTTGTCTTTCCGGGGCGGACGGCGGGGTCAAGGGTGGAGCGAAGCGGAATCGCGAAGCGACGCGACGAAGGAGCGCCCTTGAGGCCGACGGCCGCACCGGAACGACACTGGGACTGACGGGCAGCCCCCGGACACCACCTGATCCCGCCCGGCAGAAAACCCCCTACCCCCGACCCGCCCCACCCTCAACTCCCCTCCAACCTCCCCACCCGCCCCCTCTCCCCCGCCGCCCAACACGCCGCCAAGCCCGCGCAGTCAACAGTGTCGAACGACCCAGCATCCAGCGACCGCCACGTCGCCCCACCATCCCAGGTCACGTCCGTGCCCGTCGGGCCCACCGCCAGTGCGGCCGAGGGGAGCAGCGGTATCCAGGCCACCCCGGAGCGGTAGGCCGCCGGGGCCGCTGTCGACGGCCGCCAGGTCCGGCCGCCGTCCGCCGAGACCGCCGCAGCCTGCGGCGACGGTTGGCCCGTACGGTAGTCGCCGCCCACCGCGAGACCGTGTGCGCGATCGCGGAACGCCAGTCCGAACACCCCTCGAGCCGACTCCCCGCCCGGCACCGGCGCGTCGGTCACCGTCCACGTCAGACCCCGGTCGCCCGAGTGCATGATCCGGGCGACCGCGCCGCCCCCGGTGGCGAGCCACACGTCCCGCGGCCCGGCACTCACCAGGCACTGGCCGCTCGCCGCAAATCCCGCCTCGCCTGGCAGAGCATCCGGCATACCGGCATTCGGCAGCACCCGCCAGCTGCGGCCTCCGTCGTCCGTCGACAGGATCCGGAACTTGCCGTCCACGGGATCGCTCATCGCGAGTCCGTGCCGCTGGTCGAAGAAGGTCAGGCAGTCGTAGAAGGCCCGCGGGTCGGGGTTGCGGAAGGCCTCGGTCCAGCTCGCGCCCCCGTCCTCCGTACGGAAGATCCGCGAGTCCTCGCCCTCACCGATGGAGAGGGCGACCGCCCTCCGCGCGTCGAACGCCTCGATGTCGCGGAGTTCCAGCCCCGCCGCGGCCGGCGGCGATACGTTCCGCCAGCTGCGACCGCCGTCCACCGTGCGCAGCACGGTGCCCTTCGAGCCGGACACCCAGGCCGTGGTGCGGCTCACCGCCGCCAGTCCGCGGAAGCGGGCATCCGTACCGGTGTCCTTCACAGCCCACCCGACACCGGGAAAGCCACCAAAGCCACCATCACGCCCCTGCACCTGCGCCTGCCCCTGCGCAGGTGCCGCCGACAGCCCGAGCGCCAGCATTGCCGCGCACATGCCAACCCCAAACCCAACTCCGAAACGTCTCATGGCGCCGGAAGCTAACGCACCCTGAGATCGCCGTCCAGGGTGCCTCCCCGTGCACCCAAATGGGGATCGAGGGCGCCGCCTTGGGCCTGTGGAGTGAGCGCGAATCAGCCGTAATGCGACCACCGGGAAGCCCACGACAGCCACCCCCCGCGCCCGCCGCACCCTTCCCTCGCAACCGCCACCCCACCCCCGCCGATCACTCTGTGCGATCACACAGTCAGGATCCGGCCATTCGGTGACACAGGTCACTCATCTTCTCCTGCACGGATCCGGCCGATCCAGCGTCTATCCCGATGCCGGGCCCCACCCCAGCCCGCAACCCGATCCGTAGCAAGGGAGCGAGCCTTGATCACCGTTATCGAGCAGGCCGTAGAGGCCCGACTGGTCGCCACGGCGCCGAAGGTCGAGACCGTTGCTGTCACTCTCTGCTACGACCGGTCGGATCCCTTCGCCATGCGCATGGCTTTCCCCGCCCCCGCGACCCTGGAAGGGGTCGAGGTGTCGTGGACCTTCGCCCGCGAACTCCTGGAAGCGGGTCTGCACCGTCCGTCCGGACACGGGGACGTGCGCGTGCGGCCGTACGGAGCGGGGCGCACCGTGATCGAGTTCCACGCGCCCGAGGGCGTCGCGATCGTCCTGCTGGCCAGCGCCGAGCTGCGGCACTTCCTGGACCGGTCCTGTTCGGTGGTCCCGCCCGGCCTCGAGCACCTCTACCTCGACGTGGACCACAGCCTGGCCGAGCTGATGCGCGACTCCTGCTGACCACCCACCCGCACCCACCCCACCCGCACACCCACCCCCACCCACTCGCGCCCACCCCCACTCACCCCCACCACCCGTAAAACCCTTTGCGAGCACCCCCGGCCGCCCGTAGCTTCGAAGACGCCCCACTGCCGTCGATCGGAGCAGGACATTGTTCGTCTGAGGTTCGAGACACCCACCATCCCCATCTCCACCCGCGGTGTCTCCCCACGTTGCAGCTCACCATTCACGCAACCTGGAGGCCTCCATGAGCCATGCCCATGCCCCCGCTTTTGTCACCTGCTCCCGCCTCGCCTTCGACTGGCCCGACGGGACCCCCGTCTTCGAGGACCTCGATCTCGCCATCGGCCCCGGCCGCACCGGTCTGATCGGTCTCAACGGCTGTGGAAAGTCCACCCTGTTGAAACTCGTCGCCGGTGAACTCCAGCCCTCCGACGGCCAGATCTCGGCGGCCGGCACCATCGGCCACCTCCCCCAGGGCATCATCCTCGACACCACACTGCGGGTGGACGAGGTCCTGGGCATCGCGGCCACCCGGGCCGCCCTGCACGCCATCGAGGCGGGCGAAGCGACCGTGGAGAACTTCACGGCCGTCGGCGACGACTGGGACGTGGAAGAACGCGCCCACGCCACCCTCGACCGGCTGGGCCTGGGCCGGATCGGTCTCGACCGCACGGTCGGCGACCTCTCCGGCGGCGAGTCCGTGCTGCTGCGGCTCGCCTCCCTGCTCCTCGCCCGTCCCGACGTCCTGCTGCTCGACGAACCGACCAACAACCTGGACCTGCGGGCCCGGCGGCGGCTGTACGACGCCGTGGAGTCCTGGTCCGGGGTGATGGTCGTGGTCAGCCACGACCGTGAGCTGCTGGAACGGGTCGACCAGATCGCCGAGCTGCGCGAGGGTGAGGTCCGCTGGTACGGCGGGAACTTCACGGCGTACGAGGAGATCGTCGCGGCCGAGCAGGAGACGGCCGAGCGGATGGTCCGGGTCGCGGAGGCCGACGTACAGCGGCAGAAGCGCGAACTGGCCGACGCTCAAGTCAAGTTGGCCCGGCGGAAGCGCTACGGCCAGAAGATGTACGAGAACAAGCGCGAGCCCAAGATCGTGATGGGTGCGCGCAAGCGGGCCGCCCAGGAGTCGGCCGGCAAGCACCGCATCATGCACACCGAGAAGCTGGCCGAGGCCCGGGAGCGGCTCGACCAGGCCGTGGAGGCGGTCCGGGACGACGACGAGATCCGGATCAAACTGCCGGCCACCCGGGTACCGGCGGGGCGGAACGTCCTGACCCTGCGCGGCCTGGCGCTCGCGCACGGGGGCGGCGTACCGGCCGTCCCCGGTGAGCTGGACCTGCGCGGACCGGAGCGGATCGCCCTGGTCGGCCGGAACGGATCGGGCAAGACCACTCTGCTGCGCACGATCGCGGGGCTGCTCCCGGCGGCTTCCGGGGAGGCGGTCGCCCACGTGCCGGCGCGGTTCCTGCCGCAGCGGCTGGACGTGCTGGACGACGGGCTGTCGGTGGTGGAGAACGTGGCGCGGTTCGCGCCGGAGGCCACCAACAACCGGATCAGGGCGCGCCTGGCGCACTTCCTGCTCCGGGGCGCGCGGGCGGACCAGCCGGCGGGCACCCTGTCCGGCGGCGAACGGTTCCGCGCGGCGCTGGCGGCACTGCTGCTGGCGGAGCCGGCTCCACAGCTGCTGATGCTGGACGAGCCGACGAACAACCTGGATCTGGCGAGCGTGCGGCAGCTGACGGATGCGCTGGAGTCGTACGAGGGGGCGCTCGTGGTGGCCAGTCACGACGTGCCGTTCCTGGAGTCGATCGGCATCACGCGCTGGCTCCTGCTCGACGGCGAGCTGCGACCGACCACGGCGGAGGAGGTACGGGAAGCCATGTGGCACGACTAACCAGGCCGCCACTCCCCGCCGACCGACCGCCTCGACGGCGGCGGCTGCGCCGGCTCCGGCACTCAGCGCACTCCTCGCCCATCTCGGGCGAGGAGTGCGCTGCTCCATTTTCGGGGGGCACACAGGACCACAGGGTCACCCCACGTGAGACTTTCACCACCGACCGTAGCGCGACCTGGACACCGGCGGAAACGCCCACATCGGCACGCCGAAGTCCGCCGCATACGTAACGGACTCGATCGAGGCGGACCACCTGCTCGGCTGAGCGCCTCCGGCCTGAAGGGGCCGTCCGGACGTGTCTCAATTTCGCCACTACCGACGGCCCCCCACCTGCATACATAACCGGATGTAACGGGGCATGGCGCATGTCCGGGCTTGGCTGGTCTTCACGCCAGGCTTAACCTACGGGTTCGTAGGCTACGGAACCGTAGGTATTCGCTTGTCCCCCCAGGAGCACCCGTGACGATCACCTCTCACCACCTCGGCAGCTCGGAGGCGTGGACCGACGCCAAGCTGCTGTACGCGCTGGAAGAGGTGGTTGAGAAGGAGCTCAACCGCCATCTGAAGATCACCAAAGACTGGATGCCGCACGAGTACGTGCCGTGGAGCGACGGCCGTAACTTCCCCGGATTCTTCGAGGACGGGGAGGCCTGGGTCCCCAGCCAGTCCAAGGTGACCGACATCGGCAAGATCGCGCTGGTGGTGAACCTCCTCACCGAGGACAACCTGCCCAGCTACCACCACGAGATCGCCACCCTCTTCGGCCGCAACGGCGCCTGGGGCACCTGGGTGCACCGGTGGACCGCGGAGGAAGGCCGGCACGGCATCGTGATGCGCGACTACCTGCTGGCCTCGCGCGCCGTGGACCCGGACAAGCTGGAAGCGTTCCGGATGCAGCACATGTCGGAGGGCTTCGAGTCCGACAACCGGCACTCGATGCTGCACTCGGTCGCGTACGTGGCCTTCCAGGAGCTCGCCACCCGCATCTCGCACCGCAACACCGGCCACCAGTCCGGCGACCCGGTGTGCGACCGCATGCTCGCGCGCATCGCGGCCGACGAGAACCTGCACATGATCTTCTACCGCAACCTGCTCGGGGCGGCCTTCGAGCTCGCTCCCGACCTCACCATGCAGGCCGTGCGCGACGTGGTCGTCAACTTCCGAATGCCGGGACACGGCATGCCCGGCTTCGAGCGGATGGCCGCGCAGATGGCCATCGGCGGGGTCTACAACCTGCGGATCCACCACGACGACGTGCTGAGCCCGGTCCTCCGCTTCCTGAAGGTCATGGACATCGACGGCCTCGGCCCCGAGGGCCAGCAGGCCCAGGACGAGCTCGGGCTGTTCATGAACGGCCTGGACGCGGAGGCGCGCAAGCTCGACGAGAAGCTGGCTGCGCGAGCGGCCCGCATCGCGGCCCGCAAGGCCTGACGCAAGGCGCAGGCGCCAGCGCAGGCACAAGCAGGCACAAACCAGGTTGGGCCGATTCCCGGTCCCCCCTGCGAGTGACGGCGATTGCCCTGGCAGAGCGATGCTCTGCCAGGCTTCACCGTCATGACCTTCCTCCGGGCGGACCTCGACCAGCTGACGCGCTTCACCCAGTCCCTGGACGCCTCTCTGACCGCCCTGAGAGACGCCCGCCGGGCCCTTGACCGGATCCGGCCGGACCAGCTGGGCACGGCGGAGCTGGACGCGGCGTGCGACCGGTTCCAGGAGCGCTGGTCGTACGGCGCGAAGCAGCTCTCCCAGCGGGTGACCACCGTCCGCGAGGGCGTACGGGGCAGCGCGGCGGAGTACGGGGTGCTGGACGCGGCGATCCGCGCGGCGTTCCTGGCCGCGTCCAAGGCGGCCCCCCGTGACTGAGGCACTGGGCTTTGACCCGGCCCCGGGCTCCCCGCCGGCGGTCCTCGCGCTGGCGGCGAAGCTGCGCACGTCGGCGGGCTCGCTGGGGGAAGCGTCCCGGGTGGTCGACGCGCTGGTGTCGCGGAGCGAGAGCTGGCAGGGCGAGGCGGCCACGGCGTTCCGGGCAGCCCTGTCCGAGGACCTCCCCCGCTACCTGCGCTCGGCGCACGACTCCCTGGCCGAAGCCGCCCGCCGCCTCACGTCCTGGCACGACACCCTGGTCGCCCACCAGACCCTGGCCACCCGCTACGCCTCCCTGGCCGCCTCGGCCACCACCCCGGACCACCTGGCGGACGCCCGCCGCCTGGCCAGAGAACTGGCCGCCCAGCACGCGTCGGACGCGCGGCGGGTGGCGGACGCACTGGATTCGGCCACGGACCGGCTGGCTCCGAAGGAGCCGGGCGTACTGGAATCGATCTGGCGCGAGGTGGTCGAGGACCCCGCCGACGCCCTGTCGAACCTGTCCGCGGTCTTGGGCGTCGTGAGCGCCGGCCTGGCCTTCGTCTGCCCGCCGGCGGCACTGGCGGTGATGCTGGTGGGCAGCGGCCTGAGCCTGGCGGCACTGACCATGCACGCGTCGGACCCGAAATTCCGCAAGCCCCTGAAGGACGGCTTCACAAAGGCCGAGTTCGATGCGGACTTCTGGAAGAGCAGCGTCACCCTCCTGGGCGACACCCTCGGCTCGGTCCCCGGGGTCGCAGCCGTGGCGACGGGCGCGAAGGCAGGCGTCGGCGCGACGCGGGCGGCGATGGCGGTGCCGGAGACGAGCGCGCTGTCGGGGCTGGGGGCGGGGGCGGGGTCGTTCGGGCGAGCGACGTGGAGCAGCGGCAATGCGATTCGCCAGGTCGAGAGCCCGCTCACGCACTGGGCCTTGCGCAATGCGACCCCGCAAACCAGAAATACCGTGAGCGTGGCCGTTCCGGCCACCGGAGCGGGAACGGCCATCGCCGGCTACTTGCCCTGGGCACAGGAAACGGTCGATCAAACCGGCACCGCGGTGGATGGCACGCGAGGCGTTCTGGAGGACGCACCTGCGGCCATCGCCAAGTCTTCCCACGCATGGACTGCGATGAGGGTCCGATGAAGCACGACTTCGCCCCGATCTGGTTTCGGCTGCCCCCTGGCTTCCACGACATTCACCTCGGCCACCGTTCCCAGTTGGAAGAGTTGACGTCATCGACGGGCAGCTCCAAGGCGGAACACCAGGTCTCGACGCTGATGGAACAGTTGGAAGGCCTCGCCAAGCATCACGTGGTCCACACGGCCATCGGGCTGCATCCCGACAAGGCATCCGGCTTGTCCGCGTCGCTGTTCTCGCTGACCGTGCGCCCCATGGGCACGAGCAATCCCCGTGTTGCAGTCGCCCGTACAGGACTGGGAATTGCCCGATCGCCCCTCTGGAGCACGTCGATCCGGCAGACGATCGACCTGCCATCTTCGCTGCCCTGCTGTCTGGTTACCGGAACCCTCTCCCTACCCGGACTCACGGGCGCTGTCTTCCAGGCGCGGATCACGCTCGCCCACGGAGAAGGTCCCCATGTCCTCGTCCTCGACCTGACCAGCGCGTCGACCGAGCACCACGAGGAGTACACCGCCATGCTCGAAGGCATCGCCTACACCGTGTCGTTCGCGGACCCCACTCCTCCACCTCCTCGGCCTTCACGCATCCTGGAGGTGTTGTTGTGACGCTGCCGATGACGAAGACCGCCTGGGACCACCCGCCGACAGCATTCGGCTACAGGCGTCTGGCAATGCGTCGCGTGGTTTGGCTGATCGGCACAGTCGCCCTGGGCGCAGTGTCGTGCACGGCCATCTCGTATGCCCCGGCTCCACTGGCACTCATTGCGTTCATGTCGATCGTGGTCACCGGATTGGCGATCCTGCCCGCCGTGGCCATCGCCTTCTTCCGGCGGCAGAGGGTAGCCGCAGTCCTGCGCGCTTACCCGTGGCTCGAGTGTCTTTGCCGGTACCCAGCGCAAGCAGCCGGCAACCCCACCACGATCGTGGTCGCATTCCAGAACGGCTACGCACCCACGTTCCGCATCGTCCCCTTCCCGGTCGCGCTCGCGGAGACCCAGAACTCCCACCCCGACCGCATCTGGTTCGCCGGCGACCCCCGCTTCGGCGGGGTCGTGTCGCCCGTCGGGGGGCACTATCCCGTGCGGGTCGTGCCCCATGCGCCGGCTGGGCGGGAGTGGGACGGGCCCGGGGATGTTGCGCTCGCGCGGCGGGTTGGGCTGGTGCGGCGGAGTGGGAAGGGGACGCAGACCTAGTGCTGTGACCGCGAAGGTTTACCGGGTTGGGACTGGCGGGGGCCAAGGGGCCCAACGCCCGCCACCCCGAGGTCCTGGACACCCAGCGCCTCGAGGGCGCTCGCATCCGCTGGCGCGGCCGACCCGCACTCGCCGCATGGATCAAGCAACACGGCAGCTCGTGGAGTCGGCCGGGCCCGACAGGCGAACACCGTTGTCAGACCCTCTTGTTACTGTCGCGAACCTCGCGAACCCGAAACGATCGAGGGCGGTCTTGATGAGCGACAACGATGTGCGGCAGTTCGGCATCCACACCTACGACCAGTGGACGGCGATGTGGAACGGTGATCTGGACCTTGCCGAGAAGATCATGGCTCCGGAATTCGTCCTGCGTTATGCCCAGGCAGGCACCGAGGCCTTCGACGATGTCCGCACTCCGCAGCAGCTCGCCGACATCATCGCGGCCTGGCATCGAGAGCGCCGTGGGCTTCGCTTCGTGGCCGAGGGCACGGCAGTCGTGGACCTCGCGCTTGTCGATGGCGCACCGACCGGTCTGGTCGCCCGCCCCTATCTCGCTTCCGTCACGGACGAAGACGCCCGAACTGTCGCCAGGAGCGGGACCGACACCCTGAGGATCACCAACGGTTTGATCAGCGAGGTGTGGTCCGTTTCCTCCGGCGCCGTCGGCCGGACCTTTTACCGCTAGTACGGCACGTCCAGCGCACAGACCCCACCCCGGTGAACATATGCGGTCACAGCACTAGCGGGGGCGGAGCGCCGAGCGTTCGCGTTCGGACAGGCCGCCCCAGACGCCGAAGCGCTCGTCGTTGGCCAGCGCGTACTCCAGGCAGCCCGCCCGCCCCTCGCACGCACCGCACAGCCTCTTCGCGTCCCGCAGGGACGTTCCCGGCTCCGGGAAGAAGAAGTCGGGGCCGGTTTCGGCGCACAGGGCGAGTTCGTACCAGGCAGCGGCAGCTGCCCCCACAGCGATTGTGTTCATGGACATGCGCAGATCCTCACCATCGCCGATGTACGTCCGATCAACGACTGATCAACACCCGTTCAGGACGGCTGGTGGTTGCGGAGCCAGGTGGTGAGGGTCGTGAAGTTTGCCGGGGTGAGGCCCCGGTGGGGGTTGACGGTGAGGAGGAGGGCTTCGGCCGGGTGGTGGGTGGAGACCCAGGTGTGGTCCTGGGGGGTGATTTCGTCGTCGACCCAGGCGAAGGGGCGGCCGGCCGCCCAGTCCACCACGGCTGGGGTCTTCCAGTGGAGGCCCCTGGGGGACGGGTCCGGGTGGTCCAGGTCCAGCACCGGAAGGGGTGGCAGGCCCAGGAGCGGGGCGATGCAGGTGTTCGCGTCCGACATCCAGGTCGTCGCCCACACCAGGTCGCAGGGCAGCGACCGCAGTTGGGGGCCGTATGCGGGGTTGAGCCGGGACAGCAGGGGGTTGGACGAGTCGACGGACCCGTACGTCGGGTAATCGGTCCCTCCGAACGGGATGAGCGGGCCGTCTATGTCCAGGAAGAGGAGCGGGAGAGGGTGGTGGGGTGGGGTGGTCACGCCCTCTATTCTTCCGGGTCGTGTTTGGCGCGGCTTGGTTGGACGCGTTTGGGTTCGCCCGGCATCTTCGGGTAGTCCGGCGGGTACGGCATGTCGCCCAGGCCGTGGTCGTGTTCGTCGCGGTGGGCGAGTTCGAGGACCGCGTCGAGGGTGAACGCGTGCTGGTCCATGTCCGCGTGGAGGTCGCCGAGTTCGGCGTAGCGGGCCGGCATGGTGACGATGTCGAAGTCGCGGGGTTCGGCGGAGTCGATCTCGTTCCAGCGCAGCGGGGCCGACACCGGGGCGTGCGGGCGGGGGCGGACCGAGTAGGCGGAGGCGATGGTGCGGTCGCGGGCCGTCTGGTTGTAGTCCACGAAGATCCGCTCGCCGCGTTCCTCCTTCCACCAGGCCGTGGTGACCTTCCCCGGCATGCGCCGCTCCAGTTCCCGGCCCAGCGCGATGGCGCAGCGGCGGACCTCGGTGAAGGTCCAGCGCGGTTCGATCGGGACGAAGATGTGCAGGCCACGGCCGCCGGAGGTCTTGGGCCAGCCGCGCAGGCCCAGCTCCTCCAGCAGGTCGCGCAGCTCGTGGGCGGCCACCACCGCCTGGTGGTAGTCGGTGCCGGGCTGCGGGTCCAGGTCGATGCGGAGCTCGTCGGGGTGGTCGGTGTCCTCGCGTCGCACCGGCCAGGGGTGGAAGGTGAGGCAGCCGAGGTTGGCGGCCCACAGCACGGCGGCCGGTTCGGTCGGGCAGATCTCGTCGGCGGTGCGACCGCTGGGGAAGGCGATGTGGGCGGTGGAGATCCAGTCCGGGAGGTTCTTCGGGGCGCGTTTCTGGAAGAAGGACTCGCCCTCGACCCCGTCCGGGTAGCGCTCCAGGGTGGTGGGCCGGTTGCGCAGGGCGCGGGTGATGCCGTCGGCGACCGCCAGGTAGTACCGGGCCACGTCGAGCTTGGTGAGGCCGCGCTCCGGAAAGTAGACCTTGTCCGGGCTGGACAGCCGTACCGTCCGCCCGCCCGCCTCCAGCTCGATCGCCTTTCCGGCACCGGCTCCCATGGTGGCCACGGTAGGCCGGACCGGCCTGACTCGCATACTGGCGCATGCTTGAGCGTATCGGGCGGATTCGGGGGGATCCCTTCAGAATCGGGATATGGATCTGCCGGTGATGCCCCCCGTGAAGCCGATGCTCGCCAAGTCCGTGGCCCGGATCCCGCCGGGTATGCAGTACGAGGCCAAATGGGACGGCTTCCGGGCCATCGTGCACCGCGACGGCGCGGAGGTGGAGATCGGCAGCCGCACCGGGAAGTCCCTGACCCGGTACTTCCCCGAGCTGGTCGAGGCGCTCCGGGCGAACCTGCCGGAGCGTTGCGTGGTCGACGGGGAGATCGTCATCGTGCACGACGGGCGGCTCGACTTCGACCGGTTGACCGAGCGGATCCATCCGGCCGCCTCCCGGGTGAAACTGCTGGCCGAGACCACCCCCGCCTCCTTCGTCGCCTTCGATCTGCTCGCGCTCGGCGACGAGGCACTGCTCGACACCCCGCTGACCGACCGCCGTGACGCCCTCGTCCGCGCCCTGTCCATGGCCCAGCCCCCCGTCCATCTGGCGCCCGCCACCACCGACGCCGCGCAGGCGCAGGAGTGGTTCGAGCGGTTCGAGGGCGCCGGGCTGGACGGGGTGATCGCCAAACCGCTCGATCTCCCCTACCGGCCCGATGCCCGCCTCATGTTCAAGATCAAGCACGAGCGTACGGCCGACGCCGTCGTCGCGGGCTACCGCTTCCACAAGAGCGGTCCGATTGTCGGATCGCTCCTGCTGGGCCTGTACGACCCCCACGGCGCCCTGCAGCACGTCGGCGTCTGCGCCGCCTTCCCCATGAAGCGTCGCGCCGAGCTCGTCGAGGAGCTGGAACCACTGCGGATGACCGGGGCCGAGGGCCACCCGTGGGCCGCCTGGGCCGAGGAGGCAGCGCACGAGAGCGCCCGGCTGCCCGGGGCGCAGAGCCGCTGGACCGGCAAGAAGGATCTGTCGTGGGTGCCGGTGCGCCCCGAGCGGGTGTGCGAGGTGGCGTACGACCACATGGAGGGCGACCGTTTCCGGCACACCGCCCAGTTCCGCCGGTGGCGGCCGGACCGGACGCCGGAGAGCTGTACGTACGCCCAGTTGGAGGAGGTCGTCCGGTACGACCTGGCGCAGGTGCTCGGTGTATAGGCCCTGTCCGTGCGATCAGCCCGCTGTGAGGTTTTCCCATTCCTTGCGGTCCGGGCCCGCCGCATTCGGCCGGTAGTCCGGGCGGGCGGCCAGCCAGCGGGCGACCCGGGCCCGGACCTCGGGGTCCGCGTACGCCCGCTCCGGCGGTTCGGCCAGGTGCCGGACGCGGGCCCTGGCCCGCATCACCTCCGGGTCGTCCAGCGCGCAGTCGAACAGCGCAGCCACCTCGCGCGCGGTGCCGGTGCGGCTGACCTGCGTCGCGAACCGCTCCCCGATCGCCGCGTCCGCCACCACCTGGAAGTCGAACCAGGGCTTGAGGGTGCGGACCGCCCATGCGTGGTAGCCGGCGGCGAACTCCACCGACCCCGGGTCCTGGTGGGCGGTCCTGCCGACCCGCTGGGCCGCCCACAGCGCGAGTGACATGCCCTGCCCCAGGGTCGGGTTGGTGTGCGTGACGGCATCGCCCACCGGCACGAACCCGGTGACCACCGGCCCGTGTTCGTCGGCCAGGGCGCTCCACCGGTTGTCCAGGCTCGCCGTGGCGTGGACCTCGGACAGCGGCTCGGCCCCCAGCTCCAGCCAGGCCGCGCCGGGCGCGAAGGAGCGCGCGGCGGCCTCGAAAACCACCGGGTCGCGGAGCGCGGACCGGGTCGGGTCCGCGGTGTGCACGAACAGGGTGACCGCGAACACCCGGTTGTCGGCGGGGAAGACCGCACAGCCGGCGAAGGTGCCGCCGGTCACCGCCCACGGCCGGCGCGGGCCGTCCTCCCTCCCGGGCGGCAGCCGGTACCAGCGGCAGAAGTACGCGAGGCCGGTGCGGTGCCGCTCCACGACGGCCGGGCGGCAGCCGGCGGCGGCCAGCCAGCGCTCGGTGCCGCCGCGCCGGCCGCCCGAGTCGACCACCAGGTCGCCGGGGTGATCGCCGTCGGCCGTCCGCACCCCGGTGACCTGCACGCCATTGACCCGTACCCCGGTGAGCTGTACCCCGTTAGCGTGCGCCCCGGTGACCTGCACGCCGGGGACCTGACCACCGGGGGCCTGACCACCCGGGGCCTGACCACCGGAGACCGTCAACAGGCCGGTGACCGGAGCCCCGTAGTGGGTGATCACGCCGGGTTCGGCGCGCAGGGCGGTCGCCAGCGCGCTCTCCAGTACGATCCGGCGGGCCTGGAGCATGACAAGGTCCTCATCGCCCGGCCGGGCCGGCGGGCGCTCGTCGAACCAGTCCAGTTCGTGCCGCTCGCGGGCGCCGAGCCGCAGCATCTCCTCGTACACGTCGGGCAGTTCGGTACGCAACACTTTCCGCGCGGCGCCGAGCAGCGCGTGCGGCTGGGTGGCCTGCGGAACCGCGGGGCGCCGCCAGCCGAAGAAGTCCCGGTCCAGTGCCCGGCCGGGCGCGCGGGTGTCCCGCTCGAACAGTTCGGCGGTGTGCCCGTGCCGGGCGGCGATCAGTGCGGTGGCCAGCCCGCCGACCCCGCCTCCGATGACCAGCACATGTGTCATGGCGCCCCCCGGTGGCTGTGATGACGATCAGATCGTCGGACAGATTGTCCGAGATCCTGCACGGCCCGGCCCTGGCCGAAACCCGCACACCTGACCGAGCGCGCTACGGAGCCGCCGGAGTCGCCGACGCTCGGCGACGCGCCTCGGTCGCGCGGCGGATCTCCTCGGCGATCAGGTCCGCGTTGATGGCCGTCGCCGCTCGGACACCCTGGGCCGCCGCGCCCACCACCTTCTCGAACGGGGCGGTCACATTGCCGGCCGCCCAGACCCCCGGCAGCGCGGTGGCCCCGGTGTGCGGGTCGGCGTCCACGACCGTGCCGACGGCCCGGCCGTCGCGCACGACCTCCGTCAGCGGGAGGCCGAGGCTGCTGAGGACCGCGGCGCGGGCGGCGAAGCGCGGGGCGACCACCAGGGCCTCGCAGGCCACCGTCGTGCCATCGGCCAGCTCCACCCCGGTCAGTCGATCGTCCTGCGTCAGCCGGAGGCCGGTCGCCTCGGCGTCCGCCACGGCGATGCCGCGGGCGGCCAGTTCCTCGTACTGTTCCCCGGTGAGCGGCGTGCCGTTCCGGAGCAGAGTGATCCGGTCGCTCCACTGGCGCCACAGCTGTGCCTGCTGGACGGCCGCGGGGCCGGTGGCCAGGACCGCCAGGGGCCGGTCCCGGACCTCCCAGCCGTGGCAGTACGGGCAGTGCAGCACGTCCCGGCCCCAGCGTCCGGCCAGGCCCGGCAGCTCGGGCAGTACGTCCACCAGGCCGGTGGCGACCAGCAGCCGGGCGGCCCGGACCGAGCTGCCGTCGTCGCAGCGGACCAGGAAGCCGCCGTCCGGCAGCCGGTCCGCCGCGATCGCCGCGGCCTCGGCGAAGCGCACCCCGTACGCCGCCGCCTCGGCCCGCGCGCGGGCGAGCAGCTCGGCCGGGTTCGCCCCGTCGAAGCCCGGATAGCCGTGCATGTGCCCGGCGGGGGCGTTCCGGGGGCTGCCGGAGTCGAGCACCAGCACCGAGCGCCGGGCCCGGGCCAGGATCAGAGCCCCGCCGAGCCCGGCGGCCCCGCCTCCCACCACCAGCACCTCGACCTCGGCGTCCGCTGCTGCCACTGCCTCGTCTGCTCGGTATGAATGCGTCATACCGGTGAGCCTGCGCCGAGACCGCCCGCTTGACAAATGCTGTTGCCGAAGCAGCAAATGGGATCATGAGTAACGACGAGGAATCCGACCTCGCGGAGGTGCTCACCGCCGTCGGTCCCCGGCTGCGCGAGCTGCGCCGGACGCGCGGCACCACGCTGGCCCAGCTCAGCGAGGTCACCGGAATCTCGCTCTCCACGCTCTCCCGGCTGGAGTCCGGCCAGCGCAAGCCGACGCTGGAGCTGCTGCTTCCGCTCGCCAAGGCCCACCGGGTGGCCCTGGACGAACTGGTCGGGGCGCCCGAGACCGGGGACCCGCGCATCCGGGCCAAGCCCTTTGTCCGGGACGGCCGCACCCATGTGCCGCTGACCCGGAGCGTCGGCGGGCTGCGCGCCTTCAAGACGATCATGCCGCCGGCCCCGGAGCCGGGTCCCGGCTCGGCCGGGGTGCCGCTGCCCGAGCCGCGGGTCCACGAGGGCTACGAATGGCTGTACGTGCTCTCCGGGCGGCTGCGGCTGCTGCTGGGCGAGCACGATCTGGTGCTGACGGCCGGCGAGGCGGCCGAGTTCGACACCCGGACCCCGCACGCCTTCTTCAACGCCGGACCGCAGCCGGTGGAGTTCCTCAGCCTGTTCGGGCCGCAGGGCGAGCGGATGCACCTGCGGGCCCGGCCCACCCCGTCCACGGAAGGACCACGATGACCACCGCACCCCAGCACCCGGAGCGCGAACGCCCCGAGCGGGCCGTTCCGCAGCCCAACGCCGTCGTCGGAGTGGGCCTGATCGTGCTCGGCGGCGACGGGCGGATCCTGCTTGGGCAGGCCCACGACGGCCGCTGGGAGCTGCCGGGCGGCAAGGTGGACCCCGGGGAGTCCTTCGAGCAGGCCGCGGTCCGCGAGCTCGCCGAGGAGACGGACCTGCGGGCCGACCCGGCCTCGGTCCGGGTCCTCGCCGTCCAGATCGACGCGAAGTCGGGTACCACCCGGCTGACGGCGGCGGCCGTCACCGAGGCGGCCGAGGGCACCCCGGCCGTCACCGAGCCGCACAAGATCGCCTGCTGGGAGTGGTTCGCCCCGGACCGCATCCCGGCCGCGCTGTACGCTCCCTCGGCGGGCGTCCTGCGCAACTGGCGCCCGGACCTCACGGCCCTGCCCGACGTCCCTGGGTACGACTACCCGACGGCCACCTAGGCCCTGTCCCGGAGGAGCTACGCCACCGCGGCTGCAATGGTCGCCGCGGTGACCGCGATCACCGCCGCCTGCATGTCCCGGATCGCCAACCGGACGCTCTCCGCCGCCCATTCGCCGGCCGCGATCTCCGCCATCCGCTGCGTGACCTCCTTGCGCGGCTGCTCCGGGAAGGCCAGCCCATGCAGCTTGGCCGAGTGCAGCAGGGCTATCAGGCCCGCCGTACGCTCGTCCGGATCGGCCTTGCCCAGTACGGTCGCGGTCAGGCGCTCGCGCAGCGCGCGCTCCGTGGCGCCGTCCGCCTCCGGGTAGCGGCGGACCGGGAACAGTCCCAGCACCTTGTGCCGCTCCTCGGTGACCAGGCCGCGCTCGCTCAGCCGCTGCACCGTCGCCCCGACGGCCTTGGTGTGGTCCTTGGTCAGCCAGTCGGTGACCCGGCGCTTGCTGCGGCCCTGCATCCAGGTCTCCAGCAGCGCCAGCCGGCCGTCGAGCAGCGGTTCGCCGGTCGGCGTGGAGTCGAGCACACCGAGGTACTTCCCGGTCACCGACACCCGCTCCGCCATGACCAGTTCGAGCAGGATGCCGCCCGCGACCGCCCAGCCGGCCGCCTGCTGCGATTTCGCCGAGCCGGACTCGTCGTCCAGCGACAGCAGCATGATTTCCTCGCCCAGCGTGACACCCGTAACGGCCATGCCCGATCCCCCGATCCGTCCCCATGCGCAATGTGCTCTGTTACTCGTCGGTTCAGACGAATGGCGTGCCCGCAAGGTTCCCGGCCCGCCCCGCGGGCACCTACCCCCGAAGCCCCGATCGGGGCGCGAAGTTGCCCTCCCCCAGGTCCTCGGCCAGCAGCCGCTTCGCGATCGCGTCCGCCGCCGCCCGCAGTTCGGTACTGCGCGGCCGTCCCCGGTCCCGCTCCAACCGGTCGCCCAGCCAGTCCGCCCAGGCCCGGGTGATGGCCTCGGCCTCGCGGCGCCCCGCCTCCGTGAGCGAGAAGTAGCTGCCCTCGTGCGTGAGGAAGCCCTCCTCGACCATTCGGTCGAACACCGGGAGCAGCACCTCCGGCGGCACGGACCGGCGGGCGGCGATCAGCCCGAGGCTGGCGTAGCCGACCGTCCGGGTCAGCAGGTCCACCTGCATCACCGCCCACGCTCCGGCCATGTCCAGGCGGGTGTCGGAGGCGTTCACGAGGTCGCGCGCCGTCTCCGGACCCATGGTCCGGACGAGTTTGCCGACCGCGAGTTCCAGCAGCTTGGCCGAGTCCCCTGAGGCCGTGGCCGGCGAGCCGAAGCCGTCGCCCATGTCCGTGGAGCCCGCCCGGGCGCTGTCGCGCAGCCTGACCTCTTTGAGGAAGAGGGCGACGACGAAGCCGAGGACGGCCACCGGCACGGTCCACAGGAACACCGTGTGCAGGGCCTGGGCATAGGCTCCGACGATCGGTGCGCCGGCGGCCGGTTCCAGGGCGTGCACGCCCCGCGGGCTCTGCGCGGCCGTGCCCAGTGCGGCCGGGTCGGCCCCGGTGGCCCGGGCGGCCTCCGCGACCGCCGCGCGGAGCGCCGGTTCCAGGCTGTTGGCGTAGAGGGTGCCGAAGACGGCGGTGCCGAAGGCGCTGCCGAGGGTGCGGAAGAAGGTCACTCCCGAGGTGGCCGTGCCGAGGTCGGCGTAGTCGACGGTGTTCTGCACCGCGATGGTCAACACCTGCATGGTCAGGCCGATCCCGGCGCCGAGCACGAACATGTACAGGGATTCCAGCCAGGTCGCGGTACCGGACTCCATCCGGGACAGCAGGTAGAGCCCGACGCCCATCACCAGCGTGCCGACGATGGGGAACACCCGGTACCGGCCGGTGCGGCCGGTGACGTTGCCGCTGAAGACCGAGGCCAGCAGGAGACCGATGACCAGCGGGAGGGTCCGTACGCCGGAAACGGTGGCCGAATCCCCGTCCACGAACTGGAGATAGGTCGGCAGGAAGATCATCGCGCCGAGCATGGCGAAGCCCACCACGAAGCTGAGCACCGAGCACACCGTGAAGACGGGGTTGCGGAACAGCCGCATCGGCAGCATGGGTTCGGCGGCCCGGGTCTCCACCACGCAGAACAGGGCCAGCGCCACCGCGCCGCAGGTGAACAGCCCGATGACCACCGGGGAGCCCCAGGCGTACTCGTTCCCGCCCCAGCTGGTGGCGAGGATCAGCGCGCCGGAGCCGACCGTCACCAGTGCGATGCCGAGGTAGTCGATGACCGGCCGGGCGGCGGAGCGCACCGAGGGGATCGTCCGGGCGGCGGCGATGACCACCAGGATGGCGAGCGGCACATTGACATAGAAGGCCCAGCGCCAGCTCAGGTGGTCGGTGAAGAGCCCGCCGAGCAGCGGCCCGATGACGGTGGCGATACCGAAGACGGCGCCTATCGCACCCTGGTACGCCCCGCGCTCGCGCAGCGGCACCACGTCCGCGATCAGTGCCATGGAGGTGACCATGAGGCCGCCGGCGCCGAGCCCCTGGACGCCCCGCCACAGGATGAGCAGAGTCATGTTGTCGGCCAGTCCGCACAGCAGCGATCCGACGATGAAGACCACCGCCGAAATCTGGAAGATCACCTTCCGGCCGAAGAGGTCGCCGAACTTGCCGGCCAGGACGGTGGCCACGGTCTCCGCGAGCAGATAGGAGGTGACCACCCAGGACACATGGGCGGCGCCGCCCAGCTCTGCCACGATCGTTGGCAGAGCGGTGCCGACGATGGTCTGGTCGAGCGCGGCCAGCAGCACGCCCAGCATGATCGTCCCGAAGACGATGTGGCGCCGGCGCCGGTCCAGCACCGGAGGCGGCCCGGCGGCGGCGCGCACGCCGCCCGGTGCAGTGGTCACATCCCGCACTCTCACAGCGGGCCGGAGCAGCCGCATGCCGCGCTGCTCCGTACGGCCGACCCGGACGCCCCCGCCACGGCCGGCGCGTCACCGCAGGTAGGACAGCCCCGGATGGCCCACCGCGTACCCGTCCACCAGCCGCCGCGCCACCGCCACCGAATCCACCAGCGGGTGCAGCGCGAAGGCCTTGACCGCGGTGGCCCGGGAGCCGCTCCGGGCCGCCGCCAGCACCTCCCGCTCCACCGCCTTGACCGCCGTGACCAGCCCCACCGCGTGGTACGGCAACGGATCGACGGCCACCGGATGCGCCCCGTTCGCGTCCACCAGGCAGGGCACCTCGATCACGGCCTCGCCGTCCAGGACGGACAGCGTGGAGCGGTTGCGGACGTTGAGGATCAGGGTGGCCCGCTCGTCCCGCGCGATGGCCCGCATCAGCGCCAGGGCCACCTGCTCGTAGCCGCCGGACTCCAGGTCGCCCTCCTCCCGGTCCCCGGCGCCCGCCGCCTCGCGGTTCTCCGCCATGTACGTGGCCTCGCGCTCGGCCCGGGTCCGGTTCCAGGCGGCCAGGGCCGCTCCGGCGGCCTGCCCGGGCCGGTCCGCCTCGGCGTAGAACGCGCGCTGCTGGTCGCGGAGGAAGGCGCCCCGGGTCTGCTTCGCCTCCTGGTAGGCGCGGACCGCCTCACGGTTGAAGTAGTAGTAGTGGAGGTACTCGTTCGGGATGGCTCCGAGGGATTTCAGCCATTCCGCGCCGAACAGCCGCCCCTCCTCGAAGGACTCCAGGGCGGCGCTGTCGGCCAGCAGCCGGGGCAGTTCGTCCCGGCCGCCGAGGTGCAGGCCGCGCACCCAGCCCAGGTGATTGAGGCCGACGTAGTCGATCCAGGCCTCCGCGGGGCGTACGGCGCCCAGCACGCGGGCGATCCGGCGGCCGAGCCCGACGGGTGAATCGCAGATTCCGATGACCCGGTCGCCGAGCTCCTCCTGCATGGCCTCGGTGACCAGGCCGGCCGGGTTGGTGAAGTTGATGACCCAGGCGTCCGGGGCGGTCCGGGCGATCCGGCGGGCCAGCTCGCGGGCCACCGGCACGGTCCGCAGGCCGTACGCGATCCCGCCCGCGCCCACCGTCTCCTGGCCCAGCACCCCCTCGGCCAGGGCCACCCGCTCGTCGGTGGCCCGGCCGTCCAGCCCGCCGACCCGGATGGCGGAGAAGACGAAGTCGGCGCGGCGCAGGGCCTCGTCGAGGTCGTTGGTGGCGGTCACGGCCGGTGCATCGGCCACGCCCTCGGCCTGGTCGGCCAGCACCCGGGCGATGGCGGTGAGCCGGGCGGGGTCCTCGTCGTACAAGGTCACCGCCGTCACCCGGCCCGGGGCCCGGTCGGCGAGCAGTGCCCGGTACACGAGCGGAACCCGGAAGCCGCCTCCGCCGAGGATCGTCAGCCGCACGTCCCCACCACCCTTCGTCAGCCGGTCAGCGTCCGGTGCCGCCTGCTCCGCAGCGGGGCAGGGGCACCAGTCTCACCGACTCGCTCACTCTCCCAGCGGCGGCACGGCGCGCAGCCGGGCGGCGGCTTGGCGCGGGACTCCGGCGCCGCCCCGGTCCGCGGGCAGCCCCTGCGGGGCGGAGAGGACCAGGGTGATCCGGGTGAGGCCCATGGCGTCGAGCATCCGGCCGTGTTCGGACACCATCCGGCAGCGCACCAGGCCCCAGCGCGGGTCCGGGTGGCGGACGGCGAGCACCGCGCCGTCCCGTTCGGCGGCCTCGGCCCCGTAGGTGCTGAGCCAGTGCGGCACCCCGTACCGGTAGGCGGCCTCCATGAACGGGTCCCGGGCCACCTCCTGACGGATGCTCCGCAGCCCCTGGTCCTCCGGGTCCCCGGCGAGCGCGGTGGCGAACTGGGCGAGCAACGGCACGCACCAGGCTGGCTCGTGGTCCTCCAGTACCGCAGCCGCGTCCGGATGGAACAGCACGAACCGCAGGAAGTTGTCGTCGGGCAGTGCGGTGGGGTGCGGCCGGACGGTCTGGAAGAGCTGATCGAAGGCGGAGTTGGTGAGCGCCACGTCCCAGCGGTGGTCCACCAGGAAGCTGGGGTACGGGACGGCCTCCATCAGGGCGGCGTAGTCCCTCAGGTAGTCGCGCTGCGCCGGGTCGTCGGGCAGCCGGCTGCCCTGCGCGGCCCGCCAGGTCGGCGGCGGGTCGCGGTCGACCATCACCCGGAACAGCCAGAAGCACTGGCGCTCGCTCATCTCCAGGGCCTCGGCCAGGGCGAGCAGTTTGCGGTCGGTCCACTCCTTGACGAGGCCGCGCTCCCAATTGCCGTACGCACGCACACTGATGCGCAGGCGGGAGGCAATATCCTCTTGGCTCAGGCCCAGTTCCTCGCGGCGCTGGCGCAAAATCTCCTTGCGGCGTTCCAGCCGCACTGTGCCACGGACGGGCTCATCGCCCGCCGGGCACTCTTCACCGGTCCGGGCGGCACGGGAGAGGCCGTCGGACGGGCCCACCGCTGCGAGATGTGGCACCGAGAGCTCCCCCTTCTCACGGTCTGGATCTTCGTTTCCCTGTGGCGATCCTGCTACCCACATCATTCGAGTGTCAACTATTGTGGCAATTCCAGCCCCTTGACAGCAGATTCCCGCCACAGCTGTGGCAAGTTCTAGCCCTCCGACGGCCGACCGGCTAGCCTCCAGGGGCCAACCACGTGTCCGTACCGACCTCGCGTGATCTAGGAGAACCACTGGTGACAGACGGCTTCCCGGCTCCCGTCGCGGTGGCCACCGTGCCCCTGGCAGCCACCGTCGCGCGCGTCGCCGAACTCGCGGACAAGCTCGGACGCAACCACGCCGACGTCTTCGACCTGTGCCGGCTCTCGGATGCCTCCGGAGTCCCGGCCGATGTGGTGAAGGCCCTGCTGGACGGCCGGCCGGCCGGCGAACCGGATCTGCAGGCCCGCTTCCTGCAACGGCTGGACCTGCTCCGCCGCACCCGGGTCAAGCCCAACGGGCGCCGGTACACCCAGCAGGAGATCGCGGACGGCGCCGCCATGTCGCGGCAGCAGGCCGGAGCCCTGATCAACGGCGACCGCCGGCCCACCATGGAGCACTGTGACGCGATCCAGCGCTTCTTCGGGGTCCACGCCGGGTTCCTCACCGCCCACGACGCCGACGCCCTCACCGACGCGCTGCTCCGCACCGAGCAACAACTCCTCCAGGACCTGACCGCACCGGCCGAGACCGCGTCGGCCGCCGCCGACCCGCTGGCCCGGCTGCTGCAGAACCACGGCGTCCGCGGCATCGCCTGGCGGGCCGCCCAACTTCCCAGCGACAAACACCGTGACAAAGTCACCGAATGGCTGGACATGCTGCTGGAAAGCGTCAAACCCACCGACCTCGAATGACGACATTGAGTCCTGATCCGGAACCGTGCCGACGGGGAGAACGGTGAGCATAGGCAGAGAGCAGCGGCGGCTGTGCGGAGAGCTGGTGGCCGGAATCCGGCTCACCGCCCCCGTGGAACCAGTGGACCTCTACGCCGCCCTCTGCGAGGGCATGAGCAAGCACCGCGGTCGCCGGGTGGAGTTCCGGATGGCTTCGTTCCCGCCGGGGACGGCGAGCGGTCTCTGGCTCGACATGGCGGACCGGGACCTGGTGATCATCGAAGAGCGCACCGCTCCGGACCATCAGCTGGTGATCCTCGGCCACGAGCTGTGGCACATGAAGGCGGGCCACTGCAGCCACCACGTCGACGGCGCCGCCGTCGCCGCCCGGCTGCTGTCCGAGGAGGCGGACCTCAGCGAGACCGTCCGGCGGGTCGCCGCCCGGACGCGCGCCGACGTGCGCGAGGAGACCGAGGCGGAGACCTTCGGGCTGCTGCTGGGCAGCAAGTGCCGGCCGTGGCTGTCGGCCTCGCTGAGCCCCGCGCCGACCGAACGGGACAAGCTGGCCGGACGCATCGAGGCGTCCCTGGGCTACCGAGGGCCACGAGGCTGACCCTTGAAAGGCCTGGACTACTACATTCCGGCCAGCGTGCTGGTCGTCGCGTTCACCTGCAAGCTCCCGGGCCTGACCCGGCACTGGCGCGATCCGCTGGTGCGGGCCGTCAGTGTGCTGCTCCTCGTGGCCAGCTCGGTGTTCTTCTTCGCCGCGCCGCCCACCATCGCCGCCGTCAACCGGCTGACCGGGATCCCCAACTTCTCGGCGCCCCTGGTCTACTGCATACTCACCGCCTTCAGCTCCTCCTGCCTGCTGCTCCTCATCAACTGGCGTGGCGGGCCCGCCGACCGCACCCGCCGGCTCTCCCGCTGGTGCGTGGGCCTGTACAGCTCGGTGATCCTGGCGCAGATCGTCCTGTTCACGCTGGGCGAGGCCCCGGTGGAGCGGCTGCGCGACTTCGACACGTACTACGCGCACACCCCGTTCATCCGCGAGATGGTCCTGGTGTACCTGTCGGCGCACACCGGCGCCGCCGTCGTGATGACCGTGCTGTGCCGGCGCTGGTCCCTGCACGTCCGGGGCTCGCTGCGGTCCGGGCTGATCCTCATGGTGTGCGGGTTCGTCCTGAACCTGGTCTTCGACGCCGCCAAGTTCGCAGCCGTCGGCGCCCGCCTGACGGGCCGTGACTGGGACATGCTCAGCACCACCGTGGCCCCGCCCGTCGCCTCCTTCTCCGCCCTGCTCATCGGCACCGGGTTCGTGCTGCCGCTGCTGGTGCAGCGGCTGTCGGCCAGCTGGCAGACCTGGGCGACGTACCGGCGGCTGGGTCCGCTCTGGCGCGAGCTGCGGCCCGTGGTCCCGCACGGCTCCCGCTCCGTACGCATCTCCTGGTGGTCCCCGGCGGACCTCCGGGTCACCCAGCGGGTGGCCGACATCCACGACGGGATCCTGCACCTCGACCCGTACTTCGACCACGCCCTGCGCGACCGCACGCGGGCGGCGGTCCTCGCGGCCGGGGCGGGCAGCCTGCAAGCCGACGCCACCGCCGAGGCAGCCATGGTGGCCGCCGCGGTCCGGGCCCGGGCAGCGGACCCGGAGGAGAAGGTCATAGGCTCGGCGGATGCCTATATGTCGACAGCGGCCGAGGGGCCGCGCGATCTGGTGAGCATCTCGCTCGCCCTCCGCTCCCCCGTCGTGGAACAGACCCGCCGGCATGCGGCCGGTGCCGAAAGCAGCCATTCATGAGTGAGACCCCCCGCCCGGAACAGCCCCTGCCGAGACGGGCCGTCGTCATCGGCGGCGGGCTGGCCGGCCTGCTCGCCGCGGCGGCCCTCGCCCCGTACGCCGACCGGGTCACCGTGGTCGAACGCGATGCGCTGCCGACGGGCGCCGAGCCGCGCGCCTTCCTGCCGCAGGGCCACCACGCGCACCTGCTGTGGTCCGGCGGGGCGGGGGCCATCGAGGACCTGGTCCCCGGGTTCACCGACCGGATGCTGGCGGCGGGAGCCCGCCGGATCCCGCTGACCGCGGGCATGGTGGCCCTCTCCCCGGGCGGCTGGTACCGGCGCCGGCGGCCCACCCACCACCTGATCGCGGGCACCCGGGAGCTGCTCGACCAGGTGGTCCGCGAGCGGGTGCGGGCCCTGGGGAACGTACGGATCCTGGAGCGGACCAGGGTGCTGGGCCTGACCGGCGACGCCGGACGGGTCACCGGCATCCGGGTGCAGCCGCACGGAGCGGCGGCAAAGACCCTGCCGGGCGACCTGGTGGTGGACGCGGCCGGCCGCGGCACCCGCACCCCGCAGTGGCTGCGCGAGCTCGGCCTGCCCGAGATCCACGAGGAACTGGTGGACTCAGGTCTGGTTTATGCCAGCCGCATGTACCGGGCCCCGGCCGGGACCGAGGACTTCCCGGTCGTCAACATCCAGCCGGTGGCCCGCGATCCGCGGCCCGGCAAGACCGCCGTCATCATGCCGGTCGAGGGCGGCCGGTGGCTGGTCACCCTGGCCGGCACCCGGGGCGGCGAACCGACCGGCGACAGCGAGGCCTTCGCGGCCTTCGCTCGCACGGCGCGGCACCCCGTGGTGGCCGAACTCATCGAGTACGCCGAGCCGCTCTCGGAGGTCAGCACCTTCGGCAACACCGCCAACCGGCGCCGCTACTACGAGAAGTCCCGGGTGTGGCCCGAGGGATACGTGGTGGTCGGCGACGCCGTGGCCTCCTTCAACCCGGTCTACGGCCACGGCATGTCGGTGGCCGCGCAGGGCGCCCGCGCCCTGGGCCGGGAGCTGGCCGAGGGCGGCCTGCGGGCCCCGGGGCTGGCCCGCCGCACCCAGCGGGCGGTGGCCCGCCCCGTGTCGGTGGCCTGGGAACTCGCCACGGGGCAGGACATCTTCTATCCCGAGGCCGTCGGCAAGCGGCCGGGCGCGGCCGACAAGCTGCTGGCGCGCTATGTCGACCGGCTCGTCCGCACCGCCACCGCGGACTTCGCGGTGGCCACCGCGCTCACCGAGGTGATGACCCTGTCGGCCCCGCTCACCACCCTGGTCCGGCCCGGCATCCTGCTGCGGGCACTGCGCGGGCCGCGGCTCGCCCCGCTGACCGGGCCGCCGCTGACGGAGCGGGAACTGCACTTCATGCGGCCGACGGAGGCGGGAATGGCGGAGACCGCCGGGGCGTAGCCGGTGTCCCGGGCCGGCGGGGGTTAGATGCCGAGGGCCGGGAACAGGTCCTGGAAGGGGGCCGCGGAATCGATCCCGCCGCGGCCGTAGGGGGCGTCGAAGCTCCACACCAGGAAGAGCAGGAACACGATCAGCGCGGTGAACAGGCCGGCGAGCAGCAACTCCCGGCCGGACCGTCGGATCTGCAGGGTGAAGATCAGACCGATGGTGACCACTCCCCCGGTGAGCAGCCCGAACCAGACCACCCCCGGCAGGGTGGCGTCCGAGCTCTGGGTGCGCGTGTGGCGGGCGTCGTCGGCGGCGGCGATGTGGTCGAGCAGCGGCTGGTAGGCCTGGGCCTGGAGTTCGGTGGCGGGGCTCTGGTGGGTGACATCGGTACGCAGGGCCGCGAGCAGGGTGCCGCCCTTGTCCGTGGGGGCCTCGCCGGAGGTCAGGCGCGGCCAGTCCACGCCGACGGTGTGGGCGACGTACGCGTCGACCTCGCCGCGGATCCGGTCGCGGACGGCGACCGGGTAGACGTCGGCGCGCTGGGTGACCTCGTACAGGGCCTGGGCCTCCCGGCGCACGCTGTCCTCGGCGGCGCCGCGGGCCTCCCAGACTCCGGCGATGGCCAGGCCCAACACGATCGCGTAGACCACGCCGACCATCATCGTCATGTACTCGATGACGTCGGGGGTTTCGCTGGTGTCCTCGTCGTCGGCCGCCCGGCGGTGCCGGATCGCGGTGATGGCGAGGACGAGGGCGCAGACGAGCGCCATGGCGATGGCCAGGACCAGCCATTCGGACACGGGGAAGCTCCAGTTCTTTCGGGGATCAGGCGCCGCGGCTCTTGGAGCGCGGGCGCAGGGCGGCGGCGGCCAGCACGGCCGGGGTGGTGACGACCACCATGAGCATCACGGTGGACAGCCCGTCGGTACTGCGTGCCGGGAGGGCGGCGGAGCGGTAGGGGCGGACCCGGAACCGCGAGGCCGTGGCGGCCTCCGCGGCGGGCGCCGGGCGGGCCGCCGGCGCGGCGGCCGGCTCCGCCGGGTCGGGGGCCGGGGCGGCGGCCGGGGCGACGGGCGCGGCGGCAGGCTCGGCTGCGGCGGTTGGGGCGGCTGCTGCGGGAACGGCCGCGGCGGGGGCGGGGGTGACCGGAGCCGGCTTCCGGGCCGCCGGGTGGGGCGGCGCGTCCCCGACGGCCGGCCGGGCCGCCGGGGCACAGTCAGTGGCGGGATTCCGGGCCACGGGGCAGGCCCCACCGGGCTCGGGGGCCGGCTGCTTCACGGCGGCGGGCCGGGCCGACGGCGGCGACGACGGTACGGGCTGAGAGGCGCGCGGGGCAGGCGGGGCCGGCGGGGCCGACGGTTCGGCCGGGGCGAGTTGGACCGCGGGGACGCACACATCCACCCGAACACCTCCCCCGCCCACCTCCACGAACCCGTGCAGCGGGCCCAGCGCCGCCACCAGGCCCACCCCCGCGAACAACTGCCAAGCGGTCACCGCGCCTCCGCCCCTCTTCCGTGCTCCGGAACTCGCCGATACGGCCCTTCCGGCTGAAGAAACGATCACGAAGCAGGTACGACACGCCACGGCCAACCGGACTCAGCCGTCTGACATAAGCTCGGGACATGCCCGAACCCCGTACGCCCGAACCCTCAGGCGCACTCGGGTCGGTGATGCGGAACGGCCCGCGCCGGTTCCTGTTCTCCTGGTGGCCGTGGCGGTGCTGGGGCTACCACCTCTCGGGTGCGGTGCTCGGTTGGGCGGTGCTGACCGTGCTGGCCGTACTGGCCGGAGCCGGGGTGCTGTTGTCGCTGCTCGGCATCGGGCTGGTGCTGCTGACCCTGGCGGCGGTGTCCGGGGTGCCGCTCGGTGCCCTGGAGCGGCGGCGGCTGCGGTTCGTGGAGCCGGCGCCGGTACCGGATCCGCACGGCGCCCTGGCCGGGGCGGGTCCGCTGTCCTGGCTGCGGACCCGGCTGCGGGAGCGGGCCACTTGGCGGGAGCTCGGGTACGCCCTGCTGCTGGCGCTCGTGTTCGGCCCGGCCGGATTCGGAGTGACCACGCTGGTGGCGTTCTCGGGCATCCTGATCTCCACCCCGGTGATCGTGTGGGCCATCGCGCCCGACACCGTGATGCTGATACCCGGCCGGGCCGTCTCGGGGCCCCTGGAGGGGCTGGCCGGGACCGCCGCCGGGCTGCTGGGGCTGATCGTGGCGGCGTACGCGGCTGCGCTGCTGGCCCGGGCCCAGGTCCGGACGGCACGGCTGCTGCTGGGGCCGCGCGAGGAGGACAGCCGGGTGCTGGAGCTGACCCGCTCCCGGGTCCGGCTGGTGGACGCCTTCGAGGCCGAACGGCGGCGGATCGAGCGGGACTTGCACGACGGGGCGCAGCAGCAGCTGGTGGCGCTGAGCATGACGCTGGGACTGGCCGAGCGGGAGCTGCGCGGGGTGCCGGCGGCGGCCGAGGCCGCCGAGCTGGTGGCCCGGGGCCGCGGCGAGGCCCGGCAGGCCCTGGAGCAACTGCGGAACCTCGTACGGGGCATCCATCCGCAGGTCCTGACCGATCACGGGCTGGCCGCCGCGGTCGCGGAGGTGGCGCTGCGGCATCCGGTCCCGGTGACGGTCGATCTGAACCTGCCGCGGCTGCCCGAGCCGGTCGAGGTGACGGCGTACTTCTCGGTCACCGAGGCACTCGCCAACTCAGCCAAGCACAGCGGCGCTTCGCGCGTCGAGGTGACCGGCCGGATGGCGAACGGTCTGCTCGTCGTGGCCGTCACCGACGACGGCCGCGGCGGTGCCGACCCGTCCGCCGGGGCCGGCCTGGCGGGGCTCGCGGACCGGCTGGCGGTCCTGAGGGGCAGACTGGTGGTGTCGAGTCCGATGGGCGGGCCGACCGAACTGCGTGTGGAGGTACCGTGCTCCGGCTGATCCTGGCCGAGGATTCCGTACTGCTGCGGGCCGGCCTGGTGGAGGTACTCACCCGCAGCGGGCACGAGGTGATCGCGGCGGTCGGCGATGCGAGGGCATTGCGCGAGGCGGTGGCCGCGGAGCGGCCCGACGCGGTGGTCACCGATGTCCGGATGCCGCCGGACTTCCGGGACGAAGGGCTGCAAGCGGCGCTGGAACTGCGTTCCGTGGACGTGTCGTTGCCGGTGCTCGTGCTGTCCCAGTACGTGGCCACCGCGTACGCGACCCAGCTGTTCACCGGCGGTTCGGCGGCCGGGCTGGGCTATCTGCTCAAGGACCGGGTCGGCGAGGTGGACGAGTTCCTGGACGCGCTGGAGCGGGTGGCGGGCGGCCAGACGGTCATCGACCCCGAGGTCGTACGGGTCCTGCTGAGCCAGCGCCCGGCGGCGGACCGTCCGCTGGGCCGGCTGACCCCGCGCGAGCGGGAAGTGCTGGCACTGATGGCGGAAGGCTTCAACAACCAGGCGGTGGCGGCCCGGCTGTTCGTCACGGAGGCGGCCGTGGTCAAGCACGCGAGCAGCATCTTCATGAAGCTGGACCTGGACCCGACGGAGGGGAACCGCCGGGTCCTGGCGGTACTGGCGCACCTGCGGGGCGCGGACACCCCCTGACACCCCACGGTCACTCGGCGCCCGGGGCCAGGCTCAGCGCGGGCAGGTAGCGGCGGAAGCCGTTGCCGGTCACCCCGGGGAAGCCGAGCACCTTCTGCCACTCGGGAGTGGCCGAGCCGATGCCCTGGCCGGGTGCGGCCAGGGCGTCGATATGGGCCTGCTCGCTCTCCCACTCGGCGTAGTTGAGCATCCGCCGGCCGTCCGTGCCGAGGTGGAAGGTGCCGGAGATCCCGCCGGGCGCCGGGGCCGGGTCGCTCTCCAGGGCGTCGAGGACCAGGTCCACCCACGCCTTGGCCGCACCCGGGTCGGTGCCCTCGAACTCGGCGTCCACGGCGACCACGCAGCCCGGGGTCTTCGTATCGGCGCCCAGCCCCAGCGAGCGGTACGGCGTGTACGAGTGCAGGCCGACCCGTTCGATGCCGGGTACCGCCGCGTCGATCTCCGCGTTGCGGTCGTCCCGGAAGGTCCGGGAGAACTCCTCGTAGGCCGCCTCGTCCGTCCACTGCGAGTAGTGCAGGAGGGTTTCGCCGTCGGTGCCGATGTGCACCGTGTACGAGAGGAGTCCGACGGCCGGCCAGGGGCGGCTCTGCCAGGCCCGGGCGATGGCGTCGACAGCGGCCCGCTGCCGCTCGGGGGTGCCGACCCGCCAGGTACCGGCCTTGACATGGCCCACTCCGGGGCGGGCGAGGTCGGGGCGGGCATCGGTCTGGGTCGTGGCGATGGCGCTCATGGCGGTGTCGTTTCCTTCCGTTCCGGCGTTCCGTGTCTTGATCTTCCGACCTCAAGTGCCCTTGAGGTCAAGCCCGGTCAAGCACGGTCACGGGCACCCGGCCGGCGCCGGCCACGATCCGCGAGGCCACCGGCGCGGGCGCCGTCGTACGCGCCCACAGCACGAGCAGCACCGGCAGCGCGAGGTAGCCGAAGCGGCCGGCCGGAGCCAGCAGGAAGGCCAGGGTCAGGCCGAGGGCCAGCCGGTCCGCCGCCGCCACCAGGGTGCGCGGCGGGCGCAGCACCAGGGAGAGGGCCACCGCCAGCCCGCCGACCAGCAGCAGACCCACCGTCACATACCAGCCCCAGGGCGCGAGTTCGGTCAGCAGTCGGCCCGGGAGCGGGCTGCTCGCCGGGGTGGGTACGGCCGCCCGGCCGGTGGGGAAGGCGACGACCTGCCGGACCAGTTCCGTCGGCTGCAGCAGGGCTGCGGGCAGGACCAGCACGGCCGCTCCGGCCACCGAGAGCGCCCCGCAGCGCACCGCGGCCCGCCGCCCCCACAGGCACGCCACCAGCACCACCGCGACCGGTACCGCCGGCCAGGCCGTCCACTTCAGCGAGCAGAGCGCGGCCAGCACGGCTCCCGCGAGCACCGGCCGCCCGGCCGCGGCGGCTCCCAGGGCCAGGCAGCACAGTCCGGCCAGCGGCAGGTCCACCCCGCTGACGGCGAGCGGCAGCGCGATCACCGGGGAGGCAACCAGCGCCGAGAACACCACCCCGCGGACGCCCAGCAACCGCCGCCCGCCCCACATGCCGCCGAACAGCACCGCCGCACACCAGATCCGGGCGTCCCCCAGCAGGCGCAGCATCCAGCCCTCGTCCCCCAGCAGCGCCCTGGGCACCCCGAGCAGCGCCATCCCGGGCAGGTACGGGGTGTAGTCCCGGACTCCGGCGGGCCCGTTCACGTACGGACTGCCGGTCTCCAGCAGCAGCCGGCCCGAGCGCTCGATCACGGCAACCTCGGACTGGCCCTGTCCGGTGAGCACCAGCCACAGCAGCGGGACGGCCACCGCCCCGGCCATGGCGAGGGCGAGGGCGGTGCGCGGGCGCCGCAGGGCGCAGGCTCCCGCCGCGGCGAGGTACCCGGTGGCCGCGCACCAGCCCCACAGCCGGTGCGGCTCCAGCGTCGAGAGCAGCGGGAAGGACAGCGCCCAGGCGGCCATCAGCAGCCAGCCGGCCGCCCACCAGGAGGTGCGGGAAATCGTCATGGGGCCATTGCAGCCGCCGGCCCCGGTCCCGGTCTGCACGCCCAAGTCGACATGTGGGAGTGGGGTTTCCCCTACTGCGGTGAACGTGCGGTGCATGCACGGGCATGCGTGAGGGGCGCGACCCGGTCACCGGATCGCGCCCCTCACGTTGTACGACTCAGACGGCCTCGGGCGAACCGCCGAACCGCTCCCGGTAGGCGTCCAGGTCGTCCTCGGTGACCCGGGCGAACAGCACCGGCGGCACGGTGAACGGCGTACCGGCCGGGACCGCGTCCAGGGAGCGGGCCTGCTCCGGCGTGACCCACGTGGCCGTGTCGTCGGCGAGCTCGAACGAGGAGCGCATGGCGCGCGCCGAGGCCGGGATGAACGGCTCGGAGACCACCGAGTAGAGGTGGATCAGGTTCATCGCGGTGCGCAGGGTGAGCGCCGCGCCGTCCAGGTCGGTCTTGACCTCCGTCCAGGGGGCCTTCTCGTCGAGGTAGGCGTTTCCGGCCGACCACAGGGCGCGCAGCGCAGCCGCGGCCTTGCGGTACTGGAGGGAGTCCATGTGGCTCTCGTACTCGGCCAGCAGCTCGGCGATCTGCTCGCCCAGCTTGGCCTCGACCTCGCCGGCGGGGCTGCCCGCGGGGACCTCGTCGCCGAACTTCTTGCGGGAGAAGGTCAGCACGCGGTTGACGAAGTTGCCGAGGGTGCCGCCGAGGTCCTTGTTGACCGTGGCGGCGAAGTGCTCCCACGTGAAGGACGAGTCGTCGGACTCGGGGGCGTTGGCGATGAGGAAGTAGCGCCAGAAGTCGGCCGGCAGGATCTCCAGCGCCTGGTCGGTGAAGACGCCGCGCTTCTGCGAGGTGGAGAACTTGCCGCCGTAGTACGTCAGCCAGTTGAAGGCCTTGACGTAGTCGACCATCTTCCACGGCTCGCGCACGCCGAGCTCGGTGGCCGGGAACATCACCGTGTGGAACGGGACGTTGTCCTTGGCCATGAACTCCGTGTAGCGCACGTCGTCGGCCTCGTACCACCACGACTTCCAGTCGCGGTTCGCCGGATCGGCGTCCGACCACTCCTTCGTCGCGCCGATGTACTCGACCGGGGCGTCGAACCAGACGTAGAAGACCTTGCCCTCGGCGGCCAGCTCCGGCCAGGTGTCGGCCGGGACCGGGACGCCCCAGTCCAGGTCACGGGTGATGGCGCGGTCGTGCAGGCCCTCGGTCAGCCACTTGCGGGCGATGGAGGAGGCCAGCTGCGGCCACTCCTCCTCGTGCTGCGCGACCCAGGCCTCGACCTCGTGCTGCAGCTTGGACTGGAGCAGGAAGAGGTGCTTGGTCTCGCGGACCTCCAGCTCGGTGGAGCCGGAGATGGCCGAGCGCGGGTCGATCAGGTCGGTGGGGTCGAGCACCCGGGTGCAGTTCTCGCACTGGTCGCCACGGGCCTTGTCGTAGCCGCAGTGCGGGCAGGTGCCCTCGACGTAGCGGTCCGGCAGGAAGCGGCCGTCGACCGGCGAGTAGACCTGCCGGATCGCCCGCTCCTCGATGAAGCCGTTCTCCTTCAGCTGCCGCGCGAAGTGCTGGGTGATCTCGCGGTTCTGCTGCGAGGAGCTGCGGCCGAAGTAGTCGAAGGACAGCTCGAAGCCGTCGTAGACCGCCTTCTGCGCGTGGTGCGCCTGGGCGCAGAACTCGGCGACCGAGAGACCGGCCTCCTTGGCGGCGAGCTCGGCGGGGGTGCCGTGCTCGTCGGTGGCGCAGATGTAGAGCACGTCGTGGCCGCGCTGCCGGAGGTACCGCGCGTACACATCCGCCGGAAGCATCGACCCGACCATGTTGCCCAGGTGCTTGATCCCGTTGATGTAGGGAAGCGCGCTGGTGATCAGGTGTCGAGCCATCCTGGGATGCTCCATTTCATATGTGCGGCGTGTAACCGGTCGTGAAGGGCTCATCGTATCGAACCGACGAAGGCCCCTCGTCCGCGCCCACCAGGTGGGACTGATCGGATCTGATCCCAGAGTGACCATCAGCGGACGGATTGTCACCAGCTTTTTTCTCCTGCCCCCACGGGCCGCCGATCACTGACAGGCTGGCGGCAGATGCCTCCCGTGCCCCGAGCAGAAGGTGGAACGTTGAGCGATGGCGGACCGGAGGAATCCGGTGGGGCGGTGGGACTGCCCAGCCGGAGACAGCGACCGCAGCCCACGCCCATGAGCCAGTGGGAACCGAGCGCACGCCTGTCGTACTGGGCCTTCCACACCGACCGGCGGCCTGCGTACATGCGGTTCGCGTACCTGCAGCTGGGCTCGGACGCGGATGCCGAGAACGCAGTGGACGCCACGTTCGACGCGATCATGAACGAGTGGCTCCGGATGCTGCACATGGACCGGCTGGAGGCGTACGCCTGGACGGTCCTCAAACACCGCATCGTCGACCAGCAGCGCAAACGGGACCGGCGGCCGGCACCGATGGACATCACCGCCTTCGAGGCAGCGCTCAAGGAAGCGGTGGTCGATCCGTACGAGGTGCTGACCGACACCATCCAGTTCTATTCGGCGGTGTCCCGGCTGGCCGAGCGCCAGCGGGACGCGGTGCTGCTGCGCTACGGGCTGCACTGCACCGCCGGGGAGGCCGCCGCCGTGATGGGGGTGGAGGAGGCCATCGTCCGCTCCCACCTCAGGCAGGCCCACCGGCGCCTCGCCCGGCTGCTCGACACGCCCGGGTCCGGGGCGCGGGACGGGGACCCGGAGTGCGCGGAGTACGTAGATGAGTACGTAGTAGATGAGCACGTAGATACGGAGCATGGGGACGTGGGATACGGAGACCCGGGCCCCGGGGAGCCCGGATACGGCACGCACAGTGAGGAGGCCGGGTCATGAGCGACCGGTACCCGCAGCGCGGCGCCCCCCGCCCCCGCTCGCTCGCAGAATTCCTCGCCCGCGCCGGGGTGCGCGACCGCTACCCGCACTACGACCTCGGCGCAGCCGAAGCCCGCCTGCTCTATGCCCGCGCCGCCCGGCCCACCGCCTGCCCCCGGCTCGCCGGCCCGGCCGACCACGGCAGCGGCCCCGGCGGCCCGGAGCCGGTGCCCGCGGGCTGGTGCGATCCCGCCCGGGACATCCCGGTGGACGCCGAGCGGGCCTGGCGGGACCTCAAGGCCGCCGCCATGACCACGGTGTGCGCTCCCCTGGCGGTGCCCGTCCTGGCCGAGTTCATCGCGTACGGGCACGCCGACCCGGACGGCGCCCAGGTGTTCGCCTGCCTGCTGCACCTCGCCGGGCTGCGGGACGGCGCCCGCTTCTGGTGGCAGTTCAGCGCCGGAGCCGGCCATGAGCAGGCCGCGTACTGCCTGTTCCTCGACCACTCCCGGCGCGGCGAACACCACGACGCCGGGATCTGGGCGCGCCGGCTGGCCCACCTCGGCTTCACCCCGCCGGCCGGCCGGGAGCCCGCCGAACCTCGGGTCCACGGCCAGGCCGCCGTCCTGCGGTACGTCGAGCAGCTCGAGGACCCCGACCTCGGCCCGGTGCCGCTGCCCCTGCCCGGGCTGGAGCAGGCGATGCACGCCCTGCTGCCGCCCTCCGCGCGGGCGGACCGGGCGGAGCGCGCCGATCACAGCGACCGCGCCGATCGCATCGACCACGGCGGGCGGACCACCCGGGCCTCCGCCTCCCGGGCCGGCGGCCCCCGGCACTCCCCCGGCCCGCTCCGGCATCCGGCCGTGACGGCCGCGGCCCGTCGGACCTCGGTGGGACACGGCGGGCAGGGCGAGGGCGGCTCGGCGGCCGAAGCCCGCCGCGCGCTGGACGTCGTACGGATCCTGGGACGGCACCCCCAGGGGGTGCGCGGCGACCGGCTCGGCCGGGAGGCGGGCCTGGCCGGGCCGGAACTCGGCCGGGTACTGGCGATGCTCTGCGAGGAGCAGTTCGCGCACCGGCCGGCCGAGGGCGTGTTCGTGCCCGGGCCGGCCCTGGACCGGCTGGCCGCACCCGGCGGGCACGGGCTGGCGGCCCAGCTCCAGCACACCCTCGCGCTGGCCCGGGACAGCGTCGGGGCGGCCGTGTACCTCGGCCGCTACGCGGAGGGTGAGGTGCGGGTCACGCAGATGGCGACCGGCCCGGCCGCACCGCCGGTCAACGAGTGGTTCGATTTCAGGATGGCCGCGCATGCCAGCGCGGTCGGCAAGTGCCTGCTCACCCAGCTCGACCACGACGACCGGGCCGACCATGTGGCCCGGTACAAGCCGGCCAGACTGACCGCGTCCACCATCACCGACAGCCGGGTGCTGTTCAACGCACTGGACGCGGTGGCTCCCGGCGAGCCGGTCTTCGACCTGCGGGAGTACTCGCCGGGGGTGGTCTGCTCGGCGGTGCCGATCGCGACCGGGGACGAGGCCGGCTGCCTGGCGCTGTCTCTGCCGGCGCTGCACGCGCACCGGCTGCCGGCCGCGACCGGGGCGCTGCGCCGCAAGACGGTGCCGGTGCTGCTGGCCCTGCTGCTGACCGGGGCGCTGCCTCCGGACGGGGCGGCCGACGGGTCCCCGGAGACCCTGCGCCACCTGCGCAGTGTCTTCCGTACGCCGTTGCCGGCGGCGGCGGACTCGGTGGGCCCGCATCTGGTGAGTGATGCGGCTTCGGCGACCGCGTATCTCTTCGATGCGCCGGAGCCGGAGGCCGCTCGGCCGGTGCTGGCACTGCCGCATGCCTTCACGCCGTTCGCCCCGGTGGACGCGGCGGGCGAGGGGCTGCTGGTGCTCGGCATGTGACGGCCGTACCGCTGACCGGCGGGGGCCGGTCAGCGGTACGGTCAGCGGCGTGGCAATCAGGCGGCGGGCCGGAAGCGGCGCAGCCGGAGGCTGTTGCCGACCACGAACACCGAGGAGAAGGCCATCGCCGCCCCGGCGATCATCGGGCTGAGCAGGCCGGCGGCGGCCAGGGGCAGGGCGGCCACGTTGTAGCCGAAGGCCCAGAAGAGGTTGCCCTTGATGGTGGCGAGGGTCCGCCGGGAGAGCCGGATCGCGTCCGCAGCCACCCGCAGGTCCCCGCGGACCAGGGTCAGGTCGGCGGCCTCGATCGCGGCGTCGGTGCCGGTTCCCATGGCGAGGCCCAGATCCGCCTGGGCCAGCGCGGCTGCGTCGTTGACCCCGTCGCCGACCATCGCCACGCTCCGCCCCTCGGCCTGGAGCCGCTTCACCACGTCGACCTTGTCCTGCGGCATGACCTCGGCGATGACCTCGCCGATGCCCACCTCGGCGGCGACAGCCTCGGCCACGGCCCGGTTGTCCCCGGTCAGCAGGATCGGGGTCAGGCCCAGGGCGCGCAGTCGTACGATCGCCTCGGCGCTGGTCGCCTTGACCGCGTCGGCCACCTCCAGTACGGCGCGGGCCTCGCCGTCCCAGGCCACCGCGATCGCGGTACGGCCGGCCGCCTCGGCCGCCTCCTTGGCCTGCCGCAGCCGCGCGGGCAGCTCGATGGCCCACTCGGTGAGCAGCTTCTCGCGGCCGACGAGGACGGCATGCCCCTCGACGATGCCCTGCACACCGAGGCCGGGCAGGGCGGCGAAGTCCTCGGGGACGGGCAGCGCACCGACCCGGGCGGCGGCGCCCGCGGCGACGGCCTGCGCGATGGGGTGCTCGGAGGCGTACTCCAGCGCACCGGCCAGCCGCAGCACTTCCTCCTCCGCCACCTCGTCGGCGTCGGCATGGGCGGGGTGCACGGCGAGCAGGGTCATCCGGCCGGTGGTGACGGTGCCGGTCTTGTCCAGCACGATGGTGTCGACCTTGCGGGTGGTCTCCAGCACCTCCGGGCCCTTGATCAGGATGCCGAGCTGGGCTCCGCGGCCGGTGCCGACCATGAGGGCGGTCGGGGTGGCCAGGCCGAGGGCGCAGGGGCAGGCGATGATCAGGACGGCCACGGCGGCGGTGAACGCGGCGGCCGGTCCGGCGCCGGAGCCCAGCCAGAACCCGAGCGTGGCGAGGGCCAGCACGATGACCACGGGCACGAACACGGCGGAGATCCGGTCGGCCAGCCGCTGGGCGGCGGCCTTGCCGTTCTGGGCCTCCTCCACCAGCTGGGCCATCCGGGCCAGTTGGGTGTCGGCACCGACCCGGGTGGCCTCGACGACCAGCCGGCCGCCCGCGTTGAGGGTGGCGCCGGTGACCGGGTCGCCGGCCGAGACCTCGACCGGTACGGACTCTCCGGTGAGCATCGAGGCGTCCACGGCGGAGGAGCCCTCGACCACGGTGCCATCAGTGGCGATCTTCTCACCGGGCCGGACCACGAACCGGTCGCCGACCGCCAGATCACCGATGGGAACGGTGACTTCACGGCCGCCGCGCAGCACGGCGACCTCCTTGGCCCCCAGCTCCAGCAGCGCCTTGAGCGCGGCGCCGGCCTTCCGCTTGGACCGGGCCTCGAAGTACCGCCCGGCCAGGATGAAGGCGGTCACTCCGGCGGCTGCCTCCAGGTAGATGTTCCCGGCCCCGTCGGTGCGGGCGAGGGTGAACTCGAAGGGGTGGGTCATGCCCGGGGTTCCGGCGGTGCCGAAGAACAGCGCCCACAGGGACCACAGGAACGCAGCCGAGGTGCCCACCGAGACCAGCGTGTCCATGGTGGCGGCCCCATGCCGGGCATTGGTCCAGGCGGCCCGGTGGAAGGGCCAGGCGGCATAGGTGACGACCGGCGCCGCAAGGGTGAGCGAGAGCCACTGCCAGTAGGTGAACTGCAGGGCCGGAACCATGGCCATGGCAATGACGGGCAGCGCGAGCCCCACGGCGACCACCAGCCGCTGCCGCAACCCCAGCAGTTCCTCGCCCCCAGCGGGGCGCGGCGCCGACGGGGGCTCGGGCGGGCGCGCCGTATACCCGGTGGCCTCGACGGCAGCGACGAGATCGGCCACGGACACCTCGGGCCCGAAAACAACCCGGGCCTTCTCGGTGGCGTAGTTGACGGTGGCCTCGACCCCGTCCATGCGGTTGAGCTTCTTCTCGATCCTGGCCGCACAGGAGGCGCAGGTCATCCCCCCGATGACGAGCTCGACCCGGCGGCCTGCACCGGCGGTGGTGGCGGCATCGATGACGGTCATGCGCACTCCCTTTCCCTCACACCTACCCCCAGGGGGTATCCATTTCCCGCTTCCAGATATACCCCCTGGGGGTAGGCAACGCAACCAAGGGTCCACCCCTTGACTAGATACCCCCCAGGGGTATTCTCACCTCATGAACACACGCCTCAAGATCGCCACCTTCACCCTGACCCTCATCGCCGTCTTCGCGCTGGCCTTCGGCACCGGCAAGCTCCTCGCCCCGGACCAACAACCCCCACGCAGCCCCCAACACACGCAGCACACGCAGCACACGCAGCACACGCAGCAGTGAAGTGGTCCTGGCGCGTCAGAGCGTGCTCAGCCCAGTCCAGGCGCGATGGCTCGTCACCAGCCGCAAACGGCGGCGATCGCCAGGACGGGGCCCCCGACGGCGGCACTGATGATGGCGGACCTCGATGTGACTGGCATTCCAATGACATGCGGCGTTGTGCCGCTGGTAATGAGATTTAGCTCCCACAATGACCGCGTGAAGGTGAGTCGGGTGTCGGTGTGGGACGCGGTGCCACTGCTCGGGCAGCTGCGGCGCAGCTCAATGCGCTCGGTGCGCGGGGATGCCGTGGCCGGGTTTGCAGTCGCGGTGACCCTGGTGCCACAGGGGCTGGGCTACGGGCAGTTGGCGGGGTTGTCGCCGGTTGCCGGCCTGTACACCGCGGTCGGGGCGATGGTGGTGTTTTCCCTGGTGACGTCCACGCGTCTGATGGCGGTCGGCGCTTCGTCGACCCTGGCCATCATGACGTTCACCGCAGTGACCCCCCGTGCCGAGGGCGACGCCGGGCGGGCGGCGTCATTGGCGGCGTGTCTGGCATTGATGACGGGTGCTCTTCTGCTGCTGCCGGGGCTGCGGGGGCTCATCAATTTGTTGTCGGCGCCGGTGGCGCTCGGATATCTGGCAGGGACGGCTGTGGAGATCATGGCCAGTCAGGCAGGCAAGCTGGTGGGGGTGAAGACGGACAGTGACCATCCCATGGTCAGAGTGTGGGAGGTGCTCACCCATCTGGACCAGATTCAGTGGGTGACCGCCATGGTGGGCGTGGTCTCTCTGCTCGCGCTCGTCCTGCTCAAGCCGGTGTTCCATGCCGTGCCCGTCCTGCGTGCGGTGCCTGTCACGCCCGTGGTCTGTGTGGTGGCGGTCGCCGTATCAGCCGCCGCGGATCTGGCCGCTCACGGTGTGGCGGTGATCGGACGTATCTCCGGCGGTCTGCCTGCCCCTGGTTGGCCGGAGGTGACCTCCGAGGACGTGTGGGCGTTACTGCCCGCCGCGGCCGGCATGGCGGTGATCGGCTCGATCGAGGGGACGGCGGCCCTGCGCCGGGTAGCACTCCCCTCTGGGACAAAGATCTCTTTGATCCGGGAGACGGTAGCGGCGGGCGCGGCAAGCGCAGGCGCAGGCGCCCTTGGCGGCTTCGCGGCGATGCCAAGTACTCAGCGCACCCTGTCCGCTCGCGGTGCCGGTGCCCACTCGCAGCTGTTCCAGCTGGTGTGCGCGGGCTTCGTGGTGGGCTGCATCCTTACCACAGGGCCGGTGATCGCGTTGCTGCCGGTAACGGTGCTGGCCGCCGTGGTCATGGTGTCGGCCTCGCATCTGATCGACGTGGCGGGCTTTCAGCAGTTGTGGCAGGGCTGGCGCCGGGAGAGTGGGCTGGCACTCGTGACGATGGCCAGTGTGCTGGTCCTTGGCGTGCTCTACGGACTGCTGCTGGCCGTCGTCCTCGCGCTGATGCAGCTGCTGCGCCGCGTTGCCTGGCCTCACGACGCCGTGCTCGCCGTCACCGACGACGGTCGGCCACCCCACGAGGTGGCTCCGGATCAGGCAGTTGGCTCAGATGTGCTGATGTACCGCGTGGACGCGCCGTTGTTCTTCGCCAACGCCAACCGGATCTCCCAGCGCATCCTCACCTTGGCAGCCGCCCGGACGCCCTATCCGCGGTATGTGGTCCTGGACGCCGGGGCGGTGTTCTACCTCGATGCCACCGCTGCGGAAACCCTTGCCCAACTCGCCGTCGGCCTGAAGGAACGTGACTGCCAGTTGGTGGTCGCCCGTCCCCGGGAGCAGGTTCTGGCCACGCTGCGCGCCAACCCCTATCAGGACGGCGTCACTCAGCAGCTGCCGGTCTTTCCGACCGTGCGCGAGGCGTACGCCGCCCTGCGGGAACGCTGACCACCAATCCACTGCTGCCTTGCCGGCGTGGTGCCGTGTCGACCCCGCCCCTGGAGACGCGCTGTACCAGAATCGCGTGAAACTCTCCTATCCCCTGTGCCTATCCCCTGTGAAGGACGGACGATGTCTGACGGTGAGGTGAGGTCCGGCTGCTGCAGCCCATCCCGGCCGGACCCGGCGGCGCAGATGGCCGAGCCGACGGCAGGCGACAAGCGCGCATCCCCTGCGGCAAGCGGCCCGGATCGGGAGGGCATGGTGAGGCTGGACGCGGCCACTTTCCTGATGGGCTCGCAGGACAGGTGGGAGGTGCCGGGTGACGGCGAGAGCCCGATCCACGAGGTGTCGCTCGCGCCGTACTGGATCGACCGCTGCGCGGTCTCCAACGCCGACTTCGGCGCCTTCACAGCCGCTACGGGATACGTGACGGACGCCGAACGGTACGGCTGGTCGTTCGTCTTCGCCGGACTACTGCCGCCCGGCTTCCCCGACACCCGCGCGGTGGCGGCAGCGTCCTGGTGGCGCCAGGTCCACGGTGCCTACTGGCGCCACCCAGAAGGCCCCAGCTCCAACCTCGCGGGGCGCGACGATCACCCGGTGGTGCACGTCTCCTGGAAGGATGCCCGCGCATACGCGGCGTGGGCCGGCAAGCGGCTGCCGACCGAGGCCGAGTGGGAGTACGCCGCCCGCGGTGGCCTGGAGCAGACTGCCTTCCCGTGGGGGGACGACCTGGAACCTGGTGGGGAGCGCCGCATGAATGTGTGGCAGGGCCGCTTCCCCGGTCACCACACCCGCCCGGACGGCTGGTACGGCACCGCTCCCGTCACCGCTTACCCGCCCGGCGGCCATGGCCTGTACAACGCGTGCGGCAACGTCTGGGAATGGTGTGCCGATTGGTACGCACCGAACTACTACGCCCGCAGCCCGCGCGGCAATCCCACTGGCCCCGCGTTCGGTACCGCCCGGGTGCTCCGCGGCGGCTCCTATCTCTGCCACGCCTCCTACTGCCGCCGCTACCGGGTGGCCGCCCGCAGCTCCAGCACCCCGGACAGCAGCACCGGGCACCAAGGCTTCCGCTGCGCGGCGGACGCCGGGACCGCCCCGCGCCATCCTGCTCAAGATCGATGAGCCCCGTAACCCTTGAAATCCTCTCCTGTGCTGATGTTGGGATACTTCGCCACGCTCTCCTGAAACCTTCCGATCAGTTCGAAAACCGGATGGAAGACCCACCCCATGTCCATCGCCGTCTCCCAGATATTGAAGCGTTCACCGGGATCACCGATCAAGTTGAACACCATGGGCATTTGGACGTCTGCGATGGGCTCATTGATGCCATCAGACTTTCGGAAGATTACCTTGAAGTTCTTCCATTTCACGGACATCAGCTGGCCGTCCAGCCCGAAATACAGGACCGAATCCCTCCCGGAGGCCTCCCTCTTTCCCAGAAGATGGTCAGCGCCACTGATTCCATCAATAGGACGGTCGACTGGAACGCGTTCCGACTGTCCGATCAATTCGGCGAGAGTCGGCAGCCAGTCGACGGCGCTGAACATTTCTTGACTTTGCCACCCGGTCGGGATATGTCCAGGCCACCGAACAACAGCCGGTACTCGGTAACTTCCTTCGTACGGAGGGTTGAAGAACTCGCCCCGCCAAGGTCCATTCGACCCGCCGTCGGCCGCGCCCTTCAGGGGACTCGTGGCGTTGTCGCTACTGAACACAAAAATCGTGTTGTCTGCGATGCCGGCTGCGTCGATCGCATCGAGAATCTGACCGGTGCGATGGTCCATCTCGGCCAGGCAATCGGCGTACAGCCCCCCGCCTGATTTACCTACAAAATCCGGATGTGTGCCGATTGGTGGATGAATCTGGAGAAAGGCCACGTATGCAAAGAATGGTTTCTCCGCTTCGGCCTGCCGCTCAATGAAGGCAACGACGCGCTCTGCGATCTCCTCGTCGCCACGGTCTTTGGACTGCCTGTCCAAAACGCCGACGGGCGCCACCGGCTCGCCTTTCACGCCTTCCCACCATTGGGGCTCCGGATAGCCAAGCTCACGGTAGAGCTCGTATGACGAATAGCCGGCTTCATCGGACGAGTTCTTGAGCCCGAACCACTCATCAAAGCCCTGGTCGGTGGGCAATCGGCCGGGCACCTCACCCAGATGCCACTTGCCGAAGGCGGCGGTAGCGTAGCCCGCGTCGGAGAACAGCTCCGCCAGTGTGTACTCCCACGGCGCGAGACCATAGCTGCCGCCGCCGAACGGCGCCCTCATCGTTCCCGACCGCACTGGCAGTCGGCCGGTCAGGATAGCCGACCGCGTCGGGGTGCATTGGGCCTCTACGGTGTAGTTGTTGAAGCGCAGCCCGTCCCTGGCGATGGAGTCGATGCGTGGGGTCGAGACGCTTCCACCGTAGCAACTTAGATCACCCCAGCCGACATTATCCATCAGGATGAAAACGACGTTTGGTTTGGTGGACGGGGTCATCAAGAGGCTCCTTGGGGGAAATTCGGAAAGCCGCTTAGCTCTGATCGTTCACGCATCTTGTGCGGACTACCGTCCAGCCCATCCGGATCCCAGCCTGGTCTCCGAAAACCCCTCGTCAATCACTGTCAGGCTGGAGCTCTTGCCTTCCATCCGCTACCAGGCATCGTCTCCATGGCTCGCGTTCCGCGCAACTTTTTCCACGCACGGCCGCGAGGACGAGGACGCCTGCGACCGCCTCCACCGAGGCGATCCTGCGTCAGTTCACCCACACCGCCTCCCACCCTGTCCAACAGGCCACGCTGGAAGTCGCCGCCGTGACCAGCTGACCGACGCGGACCACCGGGCGCTCACCCCGCTGTTCTGGATGCACATCCAGCCCTACGGCGAGGTGCGGCTGAACATGTCCTGCCGCCTTCGCCGTTCGTTAACGGCATCCCGAACAGTTCGGCGGAAGTGATGGACCGGCACCGGCAGGCCGTAGCCGAGTCCCTGGTGTCCTGCTCCCCGAACCGTTCCAGTCCCGAACTGTCCTGCCCGCTTGGGAGCGCCGGCCGCCTTGGTGATGTGGCCGGGCTTCCCGCAGGGTGATCACGACGGGGTCGGGCAGCAGCAGCCCGGGCATGGGCGTAGGCGTCGGACAGCTCGGCCCCGCTGTCCGAGGGGTGACGTACGCGTGCAGCACCGTGGCAGGAAATGCAAGAGAACCCCACCGAAGTGGGGTTCCTACTGTTGTCCGAGGGCGGACTTGAACTCTCCACTCGGGCACCAGCCCTTTTGCCTTCTGACCTGGGGAAACGTACTCCCTCAGGCCACTTCGTCGTAGCTGCGGTTGGTCACGGTTACCTGGCACTTCTGCCTGTTCCCGCCCGCTGTTGGTCATGCGTTGGTCACGTAGCCAACCCCCGGGCCCGGGTCTTCCAGGTGACCGAGACCGCCCTGCAAGGGCCCTGCGAACGACCATCAGCCTTGACGCTCAGACGCCGCCGCAACGAAGCTCGTGCAAGTTGGCGTAAGCCACTCGACACCGGAGGCAGTCATGGCACTACGGTTCATCGGGATTGATCCAGACACCGTTCGAGGCTCGCGGACATGCCCCGGGCATCCCTCCGCACGAAGCCGTGATTCGGATTCCGGCCCGCATGGTGCCGATGCTCAGGGAGGCGTGTGATGTCGCAGAACGAGCCGGGCTTTAACGAGCTGCTGGCGGCGGCCCGGCACTCGGCGGTGCATCTGGAGATGCGCGACTCGTACGGGGTAGGCGACGAGGCCGAGGACTTCGAGAACTGGCAGCGCACAGGCCAACGCGACGTAGACCCTGCCTCTGCCTACTGGGCGCCCTGGGTTGATTTGATTCGCGGCACCGTGGCCCGGGGAGTCGTCGTCCGCCGGGCCCGTGTGGTGTCGGAGCCGGTCACGGAGTACATCCGGTACGAGCACGCTGGCACCGTGGTGAACCTCCACGCCGGGGAGCAGGTGCGCTGGCTTCCCCGCCGTCAGGCTTCCGACATCGCACTTCCTGGGAACGACTGCTGGGTGTTCGACGGGGAGATCGTGCTCTTCAACCACTTCACCGGGGAGGGGAGCTGGTCCGAGCCCGGTTGGGAGGTACGGTCCGAACCGGCCGTTGCTGCACTGGCCTCCGCAGCCTTCGAGACAGTGTGGGAGCGCGGTATCCCACACGAGAAGTACTCGGTCTGACCTGACGAATCACGAAGAGCCAACTCATGTCTGCATCCCCCTCGTCCAGTGCCCAGGCTGCCCGTGAAGCCATCGCCACCCGTCTCGGAGGCCTGCGCAGAGAGGCGGAGCTGACCGGGCATGAGCTGGCTCTTCGCTGTGGCTGGAGTCCGGCCAAGTCGTCACGCATCGAGCGGGCCAAGACTCCCGCGTCTGACGCCGACATCCGCGCCTGGTGCAAGGCGTGCGGAGCCGAGGGCCAGGTAGAGGACCTGATCGCGGCGAATCGGCAAGCCGATCAGATGTACGTGCACTGGCAGAAGCTCCACCGGCACGGCATGCGCCGGGCACAGGAGGAAGTCGTTCCCCTGTATGAGCAAACGCGCCACTTCCGCGTGTACTGCTCGAACGTGGTCCCTGGGATGCTTCAAACCGAGGCATACGCCGCCGCCCTGCTCTCGACCATCGCGGCCTTCCAAGGAACCCCAGACGATTCAGAGACGGCCGCCGCCTCCCGGATCGAGCGCTCACGCGTTCTCCACGAGGGTGACCACCGGTTCGCTCTGCTCCTAGAAGAAACGGTGCTCCGCTACCGGATCGGCGACGAGGCCACCATGGCCGGCCAGCTCGGGTATCTCCTGGCAGTCATGGCCTTGCCGAACGTGAGCCTTGGAGTCATCCCTTTCACGGCTCAGCGCCGCGTCTGGCCACTGGAAGCCTTCTACCTGTTCGACAGCCGCCAAGCGAGCGTCGAGCTGCTCACGGCCGCCGTGAACGTGACTGCCCCCAGCGAGGTTGCGACCTACGCGAAGGCGTTCTCAGAGCTGTCCAAGATCGCGGTACACGGTGCTGCCGCCCGGGCTCTGATCTCAGAGGCGATTACGTCTCTCGGTTAGTTCGCGTGCAAGCTCGTGCAAGAACGTAGCTGCGCGGATTCGCCACTTCCTAGGGTCGTTCCATCGACTTCGGAAGCGACCGGGAGGGCGCCATGGCGGGCACCGTGCAGACGGCGGAACAGTTGTGGGAGTACGTGACCTATGCGCCGCCGGGAAGTCAGTGCACCGCGTGTCTGCGAGGCATCGAGACCCTGGAGCCTGTCCGGCGGGGTTGCATCGAAAGGGCCTCGGCGTCCCCGGTGGTGATCTACCGGCACGCGAACGAGTGCCCGAACGTGAGCGTGGCCGCGTGATGGACATGCAGACCTGGCGGGACGGCTGGACACGGGCCGCAGATGCCGCCGAGTCGATACGAGCGGCTCTGGCCGCACTCGGCCTTCCCGAGTCCGCTTGGAGCAGCGTCCGGCCCACGGTCACGAAGACCGGCAGACCGTACGTGGAGCTGGGGACGCTCCGCGCGGACGTGGCGGAACAGATTGCCGAGGCTCTTCGAGGAGCGATGACTTCCGTCCGCTAAGGGGCGGGGGACGGTCGGCTCTGGGCGGCCGTCAGGCAGATCAGGAAGGACACAACAATGACCGACCTGTACGGGCTCCCCATCGAGGGTGCCGACTTCCACAAGGCGTGCGGCGGCAGCACGCACCCGGACGGCGAGGCGTGCGTGACGCTCGCCAGGATCGGCCCGGACGCGTGGGCCATGGGTGACAGCAAGCGGTCGACCGCTGAGCCGCTGCGGTTCACCACGGCGGAGCTGAACGCGGCGGGCATCGACCCCGCGCGCTTCGACCTCTCCGCCTGACTCCTGGCACCACCTGACTGACGGCCCCGCCCACACGCCGACGGGCGGGGCCGTCGCCATTCCCGGAACGGAGCGGCAGTGCACCACCACGGTTACGCATGGGTCGGAGAGAAGAAGATGTTCGACGACGAAGCGTTGCGGCGGCCCCCGCATCCCAATCCGCCCGCGCCTGCGGCCAAGGAGGACGCGGCGGCTCAGCGGCTCGTGGAACGGTATCGGGACGTGGTCGCGGAGTTCAGCGTGACGGGGCTGCCGCCCATGCAGACGGCTCACTGGCTAATGAAGCCGCCGGGAGCGGTCAAGGGCACGTGGGAGGAGCCGAAAGAGGCCGGGGAATGGCTTGGCTTCCAGTTGGCGGAGGCCGCGCCACGGTTCGCCTCACAAGCGGACCGGGAAGTGACTCGGCTGGTACTTCTGGTGAAGGCGGCGGTGGAGCGACTGACCTGGGGCGGGGATGTGTCGCTGGGGCACTACCTGAACGGCACCCAGTTTCATTCGGTCGCCCTGGTGACCTGTTCCCCGAACCGTTCCAGCCCCGAGCTGCCTTGCCCGCTGAAGTAGTCGAAGCAACGAAAGAAGCCCCGGCCGATTGGCCGGGGCCTGATTCGTTCGGTGAACTGACACCCCTGGTCTGACCTGGGGATTCACTGGGCTGTTGGTCACCTGGTTGGTCACGCCGCAGCCCGGAAAAGCAAAAAACCCCACGTGGAGTGGGGTTTTCGTTGGTGTCCGAGGGGGGACTTGAACCCCCACGCCCGATAAAGGGCACTAGCACCTCAAGCTAGCGCGTCTGCCATTCCGCCACCCGGACCAGGTGGTCGGCCCCGGTTTCCCGCGGCGACATGGACAACAATAGCAAAGGTTTCCGGTGCTCCTCGACCACATATCCCGTGGTCAGCTGCCTGCGCCGGGGGCATCAGGCCCGGGGCTACGGGCAGCTGATGACCTGGCCGGCGTACGACAGGTTGCCGCCGAAACCGAACAGCAGTACGGGGGCGCCCGAGGGGACCTCGCCGCGTTCGACCAGCTTGGACAGGGCCATCGGGATGCTGGCGGCCGAGGTGTTGCCGGAGTCGACGACGTCCTTGGCGACGACCGCGTTGACGGCGCCGATCTTCGCGGCGAGCGGTTCGATGATCCGCAGGTTGGCCTGGTGCAGCACGACCGCGGCGAGCTCTTCGGGGGTGATGCCGGACTTCTCGCACACCTTGCGGGCGAGCGCCGGCAGTCGGCTGGTGGTCCAGCGGTAGACGGACTGGCCCTCCTGCGCGAAGACCGGCGGGCTGCCCTCGATGCGGACCGCGTGCCCCATTTCGGGCACCGAGCCCCACAGCACCGGGCCGATGCCGGCCGCGCCGTCGGGGCAGGCCTCGACCACGGCGGCGCCCGCGCCGTCACCGGTCAGCACGCAGGTGGTGCGGTCGGTCCAGTCGGTGATCTCGGTCATCTTGTCCGCCCCGATGACCAGCGCGCGGGTGGCGGAGCCGGCCCGGATGGCGTGGTCGGCGGTGGCCAGGGCGTGGGTGAAGCCGGAGCAGACAACGTTGAGGTCCATGACGGCCGGGGAGCCGCCCATGCCCAGGCGGGCCGCGACCCGGGCGGCCATATTGGGCGAGCGGTCGATCGCGGTGGAGGTGGCGACCAGGACGAGGTCGATGTCGTCGGGGGTGAGGCCCGCGCCGGCCAGGGCCTTTCCGGCGGCCTGGGCGGCCAGCTCGTCGACCGGCTCGTCGGGCCCGGCCATCCGGCGCGTCCTGATGCCGACCCGGGAACGGATCCACTCGTCGTTGGTGTCGACCAGGGCGGCGAGGTCGTCGTTGGTGAGCACCTTGGCGGGCTGGTAGTGCCCCAGCGCCACCACGCGTGAAGCGGTCATTGGGTGCATTCCCCTCGTACGACAGTCAGGATCATCCAGCTTCGCCTGCTACCGGTGGGTACGTGTGCGTGTGACCCGACAGGATTCCGGCACCCGAATTTGGAGAGTCCTGAGGAGCTTCCTGACGTAAAGGACAATGGACCGCGACCAGCACAACGGGCACAACGAGTGAATGGACGGGCTGATCGGCATGGGACGGGTCACCGAGCGTCGCCGCGTGGTACGCATCCGGGGTGGTGCCGCCGGGGTGCGCCCGGACACGCTGGTGGCGGAGGAACCGCTGGAGATCCGGCTGAACGGCAGGCCGCTGGCGATCACGATGCGCACGCCGGGTGACGATTTCGCGCTGGCGGTGGGCTTCCTGGCGAGCGAGGGCGTGCTCGGCGCCGCCTCCGAGGTGCAGGCCGTCACCTACTGCGAGGGCGCGACGGAGGACGGCTCCAACACGTACAACGTGGTCAACGTACAGCTGGCGGCAGGCGTCAAGGTGCCGGACATCACGCTGGAACGGAACGTGTACACCACCTCCTCCTGCGGCCTGTGCGGAAAGGCCAGCCTGGACGCGGTCCGTACGGCGACCCGGTTCGCGGGCCTGGCCGATGACCCGGTACGGATCCCCGCCGAGCTGCTGGGCGAGCTGCCGGACCGGCTGCGGGCGGCGCAGAAGGTCTTCGACCGGACGGGCGGCCTGCACGCGGCCGGCCTGTTCTCGGCGGACGGCGAGCTGCTGGACCTGCGGGAGGACGTGGGCCGGCACAACGCGGTGGACAAGGTGGTCGGCCGGGCCCTCCAGGCGGGGCTGCTGCCGCTGGCGGGTGCGGTGCTGCTGGTGTCCGGCCGGGCCTCGTTCGAACTGGCCCAGAAGGCGGTGATGGCCGGCATCCCGGTCCTGGCCGCCGTCTCCGCCCCGTCCTCCCTGGCAGTGGACCTGGCCCTGGAGTCGGGCCTGACCCTGGTCGGATTCCTGCGCGGCGGGAACATGAACATCTACGCGGGCGAGCACCGCATCGTGCTCGGCGATCACTGCTGGCAGCGCCCGAACGTCACCACATAGGTTCCGGCCCCGCTCGCATTCGCTCCGGCCGGATCAGCCGCACCGGCCTGGGCCCAGCGGCCGATCTCCCGCAGTGACGGGTCGAGGATGATCTGACGGTGGCCCCAAGTGCTGACGTTCATCCACCAGTTGACGGCGGCTTTCGGGGTGCCGGAGCCGCCCCAGCCGTTGTAGGTGATCTCGGCGACGCGCCAGGACCGGGGGTTCGGGCAGTAGCCCGCGGCCTTGATGCGGCTCTGCGGTGTCGAGCCGGTCCGCGGGTTGGTGTGGGAGTCCTTTCCCGGTCCCCACCACTTCAACTGCACGGCCGCGGCGGTGTGCTGCTGGGCCGCGTTCGTCAGGGCCTGGTTGCCGGTCAGGGCCGGCAGCCCGCGCTTCGTGCGCTCGGCGTTGATGAGGCACACGAGGGTATCCCTGGTGGCGGTGCCGCTCGGGGGCTGGGCCGCGACCGCGGCATTGCAGGTGATCGCCGAGGCCGATGGGGCGGCGATGGGTATGAGCGTGGCCGACAGAACTCCGGCCGCCGCCAGACTCAGTGCGGTTCTGGTACGTGATGCACGGCTTCTCACGGAGGTTCCTCCTCCCGCGAACACGAACAGTGGTATCGGGCTGAGTGGAGGGGCGCCCCGGCACATGGCCGACCCTCCCAGACTGGCATCCCGCCCCGCTCTTCGCCATCCGGCCCCGAGCGCCGGGTCAGCGGCCCTTGCGGCGCTGCTTCTTCGGGCGGTCCGGCTTCGGGGCCGGGGTGGGCGGGTCCACCTGGTGGAGGGTGAGGGCCGGCGGGAGGGGGGCGGTGCCCGGGCCGCCTGCGAGGGCCCAGTCGGCGATGTCGTCCGTGGCCGTATCGTCCAGTACCCAGCCGAACCAGGCGGCACGGGCGCCGCGGCGGCGGGCTTCGGTGGTGGGCTGGACCACGATGACGTTGGCCTGCTCGCAGGGTCCGAGGCAGTCGACCGTACGGACGGCCAGCTGGCCTTCCGAGGCGGCCTCGGCCGCCTGCAGCCGGGCCAGTTGGGCGGCGTGGTCGGTGCCGGGGTGCTTGCGAGGGGTGCCGCAACAGCAGCCGCGGCAGACCACCAGGGTGCAGGGACGCGGGGCGTGGGCGGCGAGGGGACGTATCCAGGTCACTACCGCACGGTAGCGGCATCGGCGGCCTGCGGGGCCCGCCGGGGCTGGAGTTGGGCCGCTGCCGGACCGTCGGAATCCTCCGGGTCCCGGGCGCGGCGGCGGGCCAGGACGGCGCAGACCATCAGCTGCATCTGGTGGAACAGCATCAGCGGGAGCACCGCGAGGCTCGCCTGTGCCCCGAACAGCACGCTGGCCATGGGGAGTCCGGCCGCGAGGCTCTTCTTGGAGCCGGCGAACTGGATGGCGATCCGGTCCGCGCGGTCGAAGCCGAGGCGCTTCGCCCCGTACCAGGTGAGCAGCAGCATGACGGTGAGCAGCACCGCTTCGACCAGCATCAGCGCGCCGAGCCGGGCCGGGCTGACCTGGCGCCACACGCCGGCGGCCATGCCCGCGCTGAACGCGGTGTACACGACGAGCAGGATCGAGCCCCGGTCGACGTAGCCGAGCACTCTCTTGCGGCGGACCAGGAAGCCGCCGACCCAGGGGCGCAGCACCTGGCCGAGGAGGAAAGGGAGGAGCAGCTGGAGGACGATCTTCAGGAGGGAGTCGGCGGAGAAGCCGCCCGCGCTGCCGCCGAGCAGGGCGGCGGCGAGCAGCGGGGTGAGGAGGATGCCGGCCAGGCTGGAGAAGGAGCCGGCGCAGATCGCGGCGGGGACGTTGCCCCGGGCGATGGAGGTGAAGGCGATGGAGGACTGGATGGTGGAGGGGACCAGGCAGAGGAAGAGCAGCCCGTTGTGGAGGGGGTCGGTGAGGAGGGTGGGCACCAGGGCCCCCGCGGCCAGCCCGAGCACCGGAAACAGGACGAAGGTGCAGGCCAGGACGGTGAGGTGGAGCCGCCAGTGGCGCAGGCCGTCGAGGGCTTCGCGGGTGGAGAGCCGGGCTCCGTAGAGGAAGAAGAGCAGGGCGACCGCTCCGGTGGCGGCGGCTTCGGCGACGGTGGCCGCGGTGCCCCGGGCGGGCAGCAGGGCGGCGAGGGCGACGGTGCCGACGAGGGCCAGGATGTACGGGTCCACCGGCAGCCAGGCCGGTATCTGCGGGCGGCGCATGTGCGGTGCTCGGCTCACTCACTTGTTTCGGGGCGGTCCCGTCCATGGTGGTGGAAGGGGGTGGTGATCGGGAACCCCGTTCACCGTGCTGACTGTCATTGCTCATCATGATGAGCGGTCTACGGTGGGGGCATGTACGACCCGGTTCAGCTCCGTACGTTCCTCACCGTCGCGCAGACGCTCAGCTTCACGCAGGCCGCCGGCCGGCTCGGGGTGCGCCAGTCCACGGTCAGCCAGCACGTGCGGCGGCTGGAGGAGGCGACCGGGCGGCCACTGTTCGTCCGGGACACCCACCGGGTGGAGCTGACCGAGGACGGGGAGGCGCTGCTGGGGTTCGCGCGGACCATCCTGGCCGCGCACGAGCGGGCGGCGGCCTTCTTCACCGGGACCCGGCTGCGCGGGCGGCTGCGGTTCGGGGCCTCGGAGGACTTCGTACTGACCCGGCTGCCGGAGATCCTGGAGGGATTCCGGCAGGAGCACCCCGAGGTGGACCTGGAGCTGTCGGTGGAGCTGTCCGGCACGCTGCACGAGCGGCTGGACGCAGGCCGGCTGGACCTGGTGCTGGCGAAGCGGCGCGGGCCGGGTGACGAGCGGGGCCGGCTGGTGTGGCGGGACCGGATGGTGTGGATCGGCGCGGAGGGCCTGCGGCTGGACCCGGATCGGCCGGTGCCGCTGATCGTTTTCCCGCCGCCGGGGATCACCCGGGCCCGGGCCCTGGAGGTGCTGGAGCGGGAGGGCCGCGGCTGGCGGATCGCCTGTACGAGCGGCAGCCTGAGCGGGCTGATCGCGGCGGCGCGGGCCGGGCTGGGGGTGATGGCACACACCCGGGGACTGATCCCGCCGGGGCTGGTACGGGTGGGCGGCCTGCCGGAGCTGGGTCCGGTGGAGTTCGCGCTGTTGCGGGGGCCGCAGGGCGGGGCGGCGGCGGAGGCGTTGGCCGCGGCGATCCTGTCGGGCGGGGACCGGCTCAGCCGGCCGGCCCGTGGACCGGCCGGCTGAGCGTCGACTGCGCGATGGCTGCGCGTCGGCTGCTAGAAGGCGAAGGGCTGGTACTCGCCGTCCTCGTGGTCGGGCTTCTTGTCATCCGACTTGCCGTGCTCGGGCTTCTTGTAGTCGGGCTTGCCGTTCTCCGGCTTCTTGTAGTCCGGCTTGTCCTGCTCCGGCTTCTTGTAGTCCGGCTTGCCGTCCTCGGGCTTCTTGTAGTCCGGCTTGCTCGGCTCCGGCTTCTTGTAGTCCGGCTTCTGGTGGTCGGGCTTGCTCGGCTCCGGCTTGTGGTAGTCGGGCTTCTGGTAGTCCGGCTTGCTCGGCTTCGGCTTCGGCTTGTGGTGGTCGGGCTTCTGGTAGTCCGGCTTCCCGTGATCGGGCTTGCCGTGGTCCGGCTTCTTGTAGTCCGGCTTGCCGTGGTCCGGCCGCCCGTGCTCCGGATCCTTGTCCTTGTCCCTGTCCTTGTCGTGCGGGTACCCGTCCTTGGGTCGGGGGACCACGTCGAAGGGGATGTCGCCCGTGTAGGGGAAGGTGCCCTCCGGCAGGCAGTTCTCCTCCCGGTCGGTGCCGAGACCGTCGCAGTGCTCGGCGCTGAGGGTGAAGAACACCGTGCTCGTGTGCGAGCCGACGCTCAACGCCTTGAACGGCGGTGAGATGACCACGGCGAGGCTGTTCCCGTTCGGGATGGAGCCGGTGCGCAGCACCTTGTCCCGGCTGAAGGTGAAGCTCTCCTCTTCCGGCGTACCGATGTCGTGGACGTACGTGGCGCTGACGAACTTGGAGATGAAGTCGTCGATGGGCGCGACCCGGGCCGGCTCGTACCCGTCGGGGTACACGGCACCCGCGGCGCCCGAGACCTCCCAGGCCGGCACGGTCCTGACCCACTTCTCCTTGGCGAAGGCCGTCCGGCAGCCTTCCGGACCGATGATCCGCTCCTTGATTTTGAACAGCTCGTTGAGGTCGGTGCCGTCGGACGTCAGGCAGTGCGGGACGGGCGGCCTGAAGGCCGGCGCGGCCCAGGCGGGGGCACCCGCCAGCGAGACCGCGAGCAGGGACGGTACGGCCGCGGCCAGGAACCGGGCTCTGTTCACCGGGGTTCACCTTTCATGTCGGTGCGGGGGACGGTCGACAGCCGACCACGGCGGGCCGCCGCGGCACCGCTGACATGCCCGCCCGCAGGGGCCGGACGGCGGAAGGGATCACACGCACGGCGGTGAGTGGATCTCGTGGAGGTTTCAGCCAAACCGGCCTGGTGAAGGCGGGTCCGGGGGTAGCGTCACCGCGCCGGTACGGAGAGGAGCGGAGCAGCCCTTGCGCGAGTTGAGCGTTCCACCCGTGGTCATCCCCGCACCCGCCGGAGGCTTGGCCGATGCGGTGTTCCGGCACGCCCGGGAGGAGCCCGGCCGGGTCGTGCTCGGCCGGAAGACCGGCGGGGTCTGGCGGGACGTGACCTCGGCCGAGCTCCGCGACGAGGTGCTGGCCCTCGCCAAGGGGCTGCTGGCGCAGGGGGTGCGGTTCGGCGACCGGGTCGCGATCATGTCCCGGACCCGGTACGAGTGGACGCTGTTCGACTTCGCGCTGTGGGCGGTCGGGGCCCAGCCGGTGCCGGTCTACCCCACCTCCTCCGCCGAGCAGGTGCACTGGATCCTGCACGACTCCGACTGCGTCGCCTGCGTGGTCGAGAACGAGGACCAGGCCATGACGGTCGGGTCGGTGATCGACCGGCTGCCGCAGCTGCGGCGGCTCTGGCAGCTGGACACCGGGGCCGTGGCGCAGCTCGCCGCCGACGGGGCGACGGTCGACGAGGAGGTGGTGCACCGGCACCGGGCCGCGGTCACTCCTGATGCGGTGGCCACGGTGATCTACACCTCGGGGACCACCGGGCGGCCGAAGGGCTGTGTGCTGACCCACGGCAATTTCATGTACGAGACGGACACGCTGGTGCAGCGGTGGGAGTCGGTGTTCTCCGGCGGTGCCGGGGAAGGGCCGTCCACGCTGCTGTTCCTGCCGCTCGCGCACGTCTTCGGGCGGATGGTGGAGGTGGCGGCGGTCCGGGCCCGGGTGAAGCTGGGCCACCAGCCGGTGCTCGCCGCCGCGGAGCTGCTGCCGGATCTGGCCGCGTTCCGGCCGACCTTTGTGCTGGGCGTGCCGTACGTCTTCGAGAAGGTGTTCGCCGCGGCCCGGCGCAAGGCGGAGGCGGAGGGGCGGACCGGCCCCTTCGACCGGGCGGTGGAGGCCGCCGTACGGTACGCCGAGGCACGGGAGCAGAAGGCGTTCGGGACCGGGCCCGGGCCGTCGGCCGCGTTGCGGGTGGAGCACCAGCTGTTCGACCGGCTGGTGTACGGGAAGGTCCGGGAGGCGATGGGCGGCCGGGTCCGGCATGCGATGTCGGGCGGCTCAGCCATGTCGCGCCGGCTGGGGCTGTTCTTCGAGGGTGCCGGGGTCACGGTGTTCGAGGGGTACGGGCTGACCGAGTCCTGTGCGGCGGCGACGGCGAATCCGCCGGGGGCGACGAAGTACGGGACGGTGGGCCTCCCGATTCCCGGCAGTACGGTGCACATCGCGGAGGACGGGGAGGTCTGGCTGCACGGGGACCACGTGTTCGCCGGGTACCTGAACGATCCGCGGTCCACGGCGGCGGTCCTGCAGGGCGGCTGGCTGGCCACGGGGGATCTGGGGCGGCTCGACGAGGACGGCTACCTCACGATCACCGGGCGGAAAAAGGAGATCCTGGTGACCTCCAACGGCAAGAGCGTGTCCCCCGGCTCGCTGGAGGAGCGGGTGCGTTCGCATCCGCTGGTGTCGCAGTGTGTGCTGGTCGGGAACGACCGGCCGTATATCGCCGCCCTGGTCACCCTTGATCCGGAGGGGGTGGCGCACTGGCTGTCGATGCGCGGGCGGCAGCAGATGACTCCGGCCGAGCTGGTGCAGGACGCGGATCTGGTGGCCGAGGTCCGGCGGGCTGTGACGGCCGCCAACACCCGGGTCTCGCAGGCGGAGGCGATCCGTTCGTTCCGGGTGCTGGCGGAGCAGTTCAGTGAGGAGCGGGGGTTGCTGACGCCCTCGCTGAAGCTGAAGCGGCGGGCGATCGAGGCGGCGTACGCGACCGAGATAGCCGCGCTCTACCAGTCCTGACCGGCCCCGACCAGGTTTAGCTGACGGTTCGTCATCAACGCTGCGCGAGTTCTTGACGGTTCGTCAGCTCACGCACAGAATTCGGGAATTCCGACCGGAGGGGTACCCGAACATGTTGCGACCGATCCGCTTGCGACCGATCCGCACCCTGGCCGCCGCGGCAGCGGCCCTCGCCCTCGTCTCCGCCTGCAACTCCGCCTCCGAGAACGGCACCGGCACCGGCACCGGCAAGCCCGGACAGTCCGGCACCGGCACTGCCCGCGGCGTCACCGCCGACTCCATCAAGGTCGGCGGCATCGTCTCGATGACCACCAGCAGCGGCTACAGCAAGAAGGACACCGACCTCGGCGCCAAGGCCCGCTATCTGCGAGCCAATGCCGAAGGCGGGGTCAACGGGCGGAAGATCGACTACCTCGGCGCGGAGGACGACGGCCAGGACCCCGGCAAGAACAACGCCGCCGCCCGCAAACTCGTCCAGCAGGACAAGGTGTTCGCGGTCGCGCCGATGAGTTCGGTCACCTTCTCCGGCGCCGACTTCCTGGAACAGGAGAAGGTCCCCACCTTCGGCTGGGGCACCCTGCCGTCGTTCTGCGGGCCCAAGTACATCTACGGCTTCAACGGCTGCCTGGTCCCCTCCCCCGGCGGCACCCTCAACCAGACCTGGCCGGAAGGCATCGCCACCGTCCTCGGCGGGGCGCAGGGCAAATCGGTCGCCGTCATCGCCAATGACAGCGACGCCGGCAAGTTCGGCATCCGCACCTTCCAGCAGGGCTTCGCCAGCGCCGGCTTCACGGTGGCCTACGCCAAGGCGAGCGTGCCCGCCACCGCCGTCCCCAGCGACTGGTCGGCGTACGTGAAGGACATCATGTCGAGCAACGGCGGCAAGACGCCGGACGCGGTCGTCTCGGTCATGCAGACGCCCAACAACATCGGCCTGTTCACCGCGCTCAAGCGGGCCGGCTACCGGGGCCTGCTGTCCGACCCGACCGACTACGACCCCGGGCTGCTCGCCAAGGACGCCACCAAGCAGGCCCTCGACGGGGTGCACGTGCTGCTGCAGTTCGAGCCCTTCGAGTCGTCCCATCCGCAGATGGCGCAGTTCAAGGCCGATATCAAGGCGGCGGCGGGCGGCAAGGAGGTGCCGTTGAACATGCACATGCTGACCGGCTACATGTCGGCCGACCTGTTCCTGTCCATCGCCCAGAAGGCCGGCAAGGACCTGACCGTGGAGTCCTTCCAGGCCGCCGCGCAGAACTTCTCCGACACCGGCACCCTGGTCGGTGACCGGGCCCTGCCCAAGGGGCAGAAGGACAGCTTCGGCTGCGGCGCGCTGGTGCAGTTGAAGAACGGCACGTACCAGGTGTCCGTACCCTTCAAGTGCCACGAACCCATCCCCTTCACGTAGGGGCAGGGTTCCGCACCCATGGGTGATCTGCTCGTCTTCGTGCTGAGCGGCCTGGTCTCCGGCGCGCTGTACGCCCTGCTCGCGACCGGGCTGGTGCTGTCGTACTCGGCGTCCGGACTGTTCAACTTCGCGCACGGGGCCACCGCGTACGTGTCCGCGCTCACCTTCTACGAACTGCACTCCGGGCTCGGCTGGCCGGCCGTGCCCGCCGCCCTGCTGGTGGTGTGCGTCCTGGCCCCCGGCCTCGGCTGGGGGCTGGACCGGCTGATGTTCCGCAAGCTGGCGCGGGTCGGCGAGACGGCACAGATCGTGGCCACCATCGGCCTGCTGGTGGCCCTGCCGGCGGCCGGGCTGTGGCTGGTGGAACTGCTGTCGGAGGCGGGGGCGCCGGTGAAGCCGGCCGAGAACCAGTTCGGGCTGCCCGGGGTCGGACCGAGCCCGGCGAAGTCCTGGCAGCTCGCGGACGGGGTCGGCATCGACTCCGACCAGCTGATCACCTGGGTGGTGACGGCGGTGGTGGCCGTGGCGCTGTGGGTGCTGCTGCGGCACACCCGGCTGGGGCTGCAGCTGCGGGCCGCCGTCGACAACCGCTCGCTGACCGAGCTACGCGGGATCAGCGCGGACCGGCTGTCCTCGGTGGCCTGGATGATCGCGTCGGGACTGGCCGGGCTGGCGGGCGTCCTGGCCACGCCCCTGCTGGGCCTGTCGGCGCACGACTTCACCCTCTTCCTGTTCGTCTCGGCGACGGCGGCGGTGCTCGGGCGGTTCGCCTCGGTGCCGCTGGCCTTCGCGGGCGGGCTGGGGCTGGGGGTGCTGCAGAACCTGGTGGCCGGGTACGCCACCTTCGCGGAGGGGATCACCGGGTTCCGGACCGCCGTACCGTTCCTGATCCTGTTCGGCGGGCTGCTCGTCCTGACCCGGCGGCAGCGGGCGGCGGGGATCGCGGCGGCGGACACGGCACCGCTCGACCATCTGGCCGGGGCGTCGTGGGCGCGGCGCTGGGGCGGGTGGGCGGTGGGCGCGGCGCTGCTGTGCACCGCCTTCTACACCGTGACGACCCCCTTCTGGAGCGGGCTGCTGGCCCAAGGGCTGGCCATCGCGCTGGTGTTCATGTCCTTCACCGTGGTGACGGGGCTGGGGGCGATGGTGTCGCTGGCCCAGGCCACGTTCGTGACGGGGGCGGCGCTGGTGGCCGGGCTGCTGATGAGCCGCGGCTGGCCGTTCGTCGCCGCGCTCGCCGTCGGCACCTGCGTGGCCGCGCTGCTGGGCGCGCTGGTCGCCCTGCCGGCGCTGCGGCTGGGCGGCCGGTCCCTGGCGCTGGCCACGCTGGCACTGGCCTTCCTGGCCGACCAGGTCCTCTTCCAGCTGCGCTGGCTGCGGAACGGGGACTCCGGATGGTCGGTCCCGCGGCCGGTGATCGGGCCGCTGGACCTGGGCGACGACCGGGCGATGGGCGTGGCGCTGGTGGTGATCGTCGCGGTGGTGGCGGCCGGGCTGAGCGCGCTGCGGAACTCCCCGGCGGGGCGGGCCATGCTCGCCGTACGGTCGGCGCCGGCCGCGGCGATGGCCTCGGGGGTGTCGGTGCTGCGGACGAAGCTGCTGCTGTTCACGCTGTCGGCGGGGCTGGCCGGGTTCGGGGGCGTGCTGTACGCCTCGTACAACACCCGGATCACGGCGACCGACTTCACCGCGATGACCGGGCTGGTGTGGCTGGCGGTGGTGGTGGCGGCGGGGGTGCGGAGGCCGCAGTACGCGGTGGTGGCGGGGCTGGTGTTCGCGGTGATGCCGAGGCTGTTCGCGGACTACGTCACGGAGTCCGCGCACCTGCCGGTGATCCTGTTCGGCCTGGCGGGCCTCGCCCTGGCAAACGACCCGGACGGCTACTGCGCAGCCGTGCCGGTGCGGCGGGCGCGGCGGCGCGCGGCGGCTGCGGGAGCTGCAGCCCTGGCGGTCCAGGGCCAGGCCATGGCCGGGGCCGCAGCGCCGGGTGCCGTGGGCGCAGCCCCAGGAACCCCCGCCCCGGATTGGGCCGAGGCTTGGGGCGAAGCCCCGGCCGAACCGGGCGCGACCCGGAACGGCGACCGGGACGAAGCCCCCGCAACGCCGGGCGCAGCCCGGAACACGGGCCGGGGCGGAGTCCCCGCACAGGCCCGGGGCGGTCTCCCCGAAGGGGACCGGGGCGAAGCCCCCGAAGAGCCCGGCGTGGCCCGGAACGGGGGCCGGGGCGCAGCCCCCGCGCAGGGGGTGGCGTTGGAGTTGCGGGGGGTGCGGGCCGGGTATGACGGGGGGTTTGTGCTGCATGGTGTTGACCTGCGGGTCAGGCGCGGCGAGATCCTTGCCGTGCTCGGCCCCAACGGCGCCGGCAAAAGCACCGCCTGCCGCGTCGCCGCCGGCCTGCTCCCGGCCGGCTCCGGCTCCGTCCACGTCCACGGTCGTGACGCCACCCGCGACGGAGCCGTCCGCCGCGCCCGCGCCGGCGTGCTGCTCGCGCCCGAGGGCCGGGGGATCTTCCCCTCGCTCACCATCGAGGAGAACCTCGCCCTCTACCTCGCCGACCCCGAGGCCCGCGCCGCCGTCTACGACCGCTTCCCCCGGCTCGCCGAACGCCGCGGTGTCCCCGCCGGTTCGCTGTCCGGCGGGGAGCAGCAGATGCTCGCCCTCGCGCCGCTGCTCCAGCGCCCGCCCGGGGTGCTGATCGCCGACGAGCCCTCCCTCGGCCTCGCCCCCCGCATCGTGGACGAGGTGTACGCGCTGCTCACCGAGCTCCGCGACGCCGGGACCGCACTGCTGCTGGTAGAGGAGAAGGCCGCCGAGATCCTCGGCATCGCCGACACCGTCGCCTACCTCGCCCAGGGCCGGGTCTCCTGGTGCGGCCCGCGCGCCGAGGTGGAGACGGACCGGCTGACCGAGGCCTACCTGGGGATGACCCGATGAGCGAGACAAGTAGGAGCAGGAGCAGGTACGTGCTGGAGGCCGCCGGAATCGGGGTGCGGTTCGGCGGGGTCCGGGCGCTCACCAACGTGTCCGTCGGCATCCGCGCCGGTGAGGTCTGCGGGCTGATCGGGCCCAACGGGGCGGGCAAGACCACCCTGTTCGACGTGTTGTCGGGGATCCGGCGGCCCGACCGCGGCCGGATGCTGCTCGACGGCGCCGACATCACCCGCCGCTCCCCCGTCTGGCGGGCGCGCCACGGCATGCGCCGCACCTTCCAGCGGCAGCAGCTCTTCGGCCAGCTGACCGTGGCCGACCATCTGCTTGTGGCCCAGGAATGGCGGGGCGGCGGCCTGCGGGACCGGCGCCGCCGGGAGCGGGAGCGGCGCGCCCGGGCCGAGGAGGTGCTGGCGGGCTGCGGGATCTCCGCGCTCGGTGATGCGTACGCGGCGGGTCTGCCCGTGGGCCGGGCCCGCATGGTGGAACTGGCCCGGGCGGTGGCCGACCCGCCGCGGGTCCTGCTGCTGGACGAGCCGGCCTCCGGCATGTCCGCTCCGGAACGGGAGCAGCTGGCGGCGGTGGTGCGGCGGCTCGCCGAGGAGGAGGGCTGCGCCGTGCTGCTGGTCGAACACAACGTGGCCTTCGTGATGGAGCTGTGCACCCGGGTGGTGGTCCTGGACCTCGGTACGGTGCTGGCCGAGGGCACGGCGGCGGAGGTGCGGGCGAACCCGCTGGTCAGGGAGGCTTACCTGGGCTCTGCCCAGGAGCGGCTGACCCGGACGGGTGGAGAGCCGCCGGGTGCCGGGACACGGCGGGAATAGGACGGTGGGCGGTCCGGTTGTGCCCGGGCGTACGGTACGGCCACCGCCGGACCGCCGCACCACCAGCCACGGCCACAGCACACTTCGCAAGGGAACGACCAGACGTGACTCAGCCCGACCAGGTCCCCGCCATCACCCTCAACAACGGCACGCTCATGCCGCAGCTCGGCTTCGGTGTCTGGCAGGTCCCGGACGCCGAGGCCGAACGGGCCGTCGGCATCGCGCTGGACGCCGGCTACCGCAGCATCGACACCGCCTCGATCTACGGCAACGAGACCGGCACCGGCAAGGGCATCGCCGGCTCCGGGCTGCCGCGCGAGGAGCTGTTCGTCACCACCAAGCTGTGGAATGGGCCGTCCGAGACCTGGCGCCGCGACAACGTGCTGCGCGAGTTCGACGCCTCGCTGGAGAAGCTGGGCCTGGACTACATCGACCTGTACCTGATCCACTGGCCGCGCCCGATGCGGGAGGACTACCTCGCCATCTGGCGGACCTTCGAGGAGATCGCCGAGAGCGGCCGGGCCAAGGCCGTCGGCGTGTCCAACTTCCGCCCGGCCGACCTGCGCCGGCTGCAGGCCGAGAGCCCGCTGGTGCCCGCCGTCAACCAGGTGGAGCTGCACCCGCTGTTCCCGCAGACCGAACTCCGCGCGGTCCACGCCGAACTGGGCATCGCCACCGAGGCATGGTCCCCGCTGGGCCAGGGCAAGGAGCTGCTGGCCCTGCCCGCGGTCGAGGCGGTGGCCGCGAAGCACGGCCGGTCCGCGGCCCAGGTGGTGCTCCGCTGGCACGTGCAGCAGGGCGTCATCGCGATCCCGAAGTCCGTGACCCCGTCCCGGATCAGCGAGAACCTGGACGTCTTCGGCTTCGAGCTGGACGGCGAGGACGTGGCGGCCCTGGACGCGCTGGGGTCGGGGCCGGACGGCCGCCGGATCGGTCCGGACCCGGCCGTCTTCGACGTCTGAAGAGGCGGCAGGACGTGGAGGGGGTCTTCCTGCTGCGGAACGCAGCGAGCGGGCTGGTACTGGAGGCTGAGGGCGGCCGTACGGGCAGTGGTACGCGGGTCCGGGTGGGCCCGGAGGATCCGCCGACGGCTGCGGGAAAGGCGGCGCAGCGGTGGCGGATCGTGCCGGTGCACCCGGGCGCCGGGACGTACCACGTCGTGAACGTGCTGAGCGAGAAGCGGCTCGACGTGGCCGGCGCCGCCGTGGAGAGCGGCACCCGCATCCAGTTGTGGAAGCCGAACGGCTTCGGCGCGCAGGAGTGGCTGGTGGAGGAGCACTTGGACGCCCCGGGCGTGGTCTCCCTGATCGCCTGCATCAGCGGGCTGCCGCTGGATGTGGACGCAGAGGGGTACGCCCGCCAGTGGGAGGAGACGGACGCGCCCACGCAGGGCTGGCGGCTGGAGCCCGCCGCCGAGCCCGCCGCCGGCTGACCCGGACCCCGGCCCCGGCGCCTCAGGTGCGGATGAAGGACCGGATTTCGTACGTCGGTTCGCCGCGCGGGGTGTCCGGGGCGGGGAGGGCGCCCAGGCGGGCGACCAGCTCCGCCGGGACGGTGTTCTGCGGTTCCAGCAGGGAGGCGTAGCGCCCGGCCAGCACCCCTTCGGCCATCGCGTTCGGGGTGCGGCCCTGGCCGTGGCCCCGGAAGCGGGCCCGGCCGGCCGGCCGCAGGCCCGCCGAGGCGGCGTACGCGGTGACGGCGTCGGCCTCGTCCGATGCCAGGGCCCGCCGGTGCGGGGCGAGGACGGCGTCGACATCGCTGCCGACGTCGTGCCCGGCATCCTTGTCGACGGTGGTGACGAACACCCCGCCGGGCCGCAGCACGCGGCCCGCTTCGGCGACCACCGCCGCCACCGCGCCCGGGTCGTGCAGCAGGTGCAGCAGCCAGACCGCGCTGACCGCGTCCACCCGCGCGTCGGGCAGCGGGAGCCGGGTCGCGGAGGCGAGGGCCACCGGGACGCCGCGGCCGAGGGCCATCCGGGCCATGCCGGGCGAGGCGTCCACCCCAAGGACCCGAAGGCCCGGGCGGGCCATTCGGCAGGTGACGATGCCGGTGCCGCAGCCCAGGTCCAGCAGGGTTGCGGTGTCGGGCGGGAGCAGCCCGAGGACCGCCCGGGCGGCGGCCTCGGCCCTCGGGACGCCGCCGCGCATGGCGTCGTACGCCTCGGCCTCGGCGTCGTAGTCGACCAGCTGTTTCACAGTCAGCTCACTGCGTGCGCAGGCGCGATGGCCTCCACCCGCTGCGCGAGTTCGAAGTCGGTCTCGGTGACCAGGCCGCCCGCGCTGTGGGTGTTCACCGACAGCCGGACCGTGTTGTAGCCGAGGGTGAGGTCGGAGTGGTGGTCCAACTCGTCCTGAACGGCGGCGATGTGGGCGACGAGAGCGCTGGCGGCGAAGTGCGTGTCCAGCCGGTAGGTGCGGTTGATCCGGTCGTCCTCGAAGGCCCAGCCGGGGAGTTCCCGCAACCGGTCCTCGATCTCCTTCTGCGAAAGCGGCTCACTCGGCATCCGCCGGCTCCTTCTCCGTAACCGTGATCGTGACGTGGAGTCAAGGTTCCCACAGCTCAGACCGGAGGGAAGGTTTCGCGCCATAGTGCGGGCGGGTGCTTCTGCGCCTTCCGTGGCCCGGGGGCCGCCCCTATGCTCCTGCGCCGGACGTGACTGTTACCGGCGGTAATGAGGGGGCGGGGAATGGCTCGTACAGGCAATTCCAGGCGTACGTTCATGGCGGGCGCGGCGGCAGCCGGAACGGTGGGGGCCCTGGCCGCCGCCGGGCCGGCCGACGCCGCGCCGGCACCGGCACCGGCTCCGGCACCGGCCGCGGCCACGGCTCCCGCCGCCGGCCGCCGCGTCGCCGTCCTCGGCGGCGGGGTGGCCGGCCTCACCGCCGCACACGAACTCGCCGAACGCGGCTACACCGTGACCGTGTACGAACGCCGCGCCCTCGGCGGCAAGGCGCGCAGCATGGGCGTGCCCGGCAGCGCCCGCGGCTCCCGCCGCCCGCTCCCCGCCGAGCACGGCTTCCGCTTCATCCCCGGCATCTACCACAACCTGCCGGACACCATGCGCCGCATCCCCTTCCCCGGCAACGCCAACGGCGTCTGGGACAACCTGGTCGCCCCGCGCGAGATGATGTTCGCCCGGGCCGGTGACCGCGAGGACCTCCGCGCGCCGATCCCCTGGCAGGGCCACGCCCCGGCCGAGCTCACCCCGGACGAGATCCGCCGCGCCCTGACCGGCATCCTGCAGACCCTGGTGCGGCTGCCGCTGCACGAGACGGCGTACTTCGTCGACCGCGCCCTGGTCTTCCTCACCAGCTGCGACGAGCGGCGCGACGAGGTCTGGGAGCGCACCCCCTGGTGGGAGTTCACCCGGGCCGCCCGGATGTCGAGCGAGTACCAGCGGATCCTCGCGATCGGGGTCACCCGCAACATCGTGGCCACCAAGGCCGAGGAGGCCTCCACCCGTACGGTCGGCACGCTCGGCGAGGCCTTCGTCTTCAACGCGCTCGGCCGGGGCGCGGACGGCCCGCCGGACCGGATCCTGAACCTGCCCACCAACGAGGCCTGGATCGACCCCTGGGAGGCCCATCTGCGGTCCCTGGGCGTGGAGTTCCGGATCGGGTGGACCGTACGGGAGGTCCGGTACGGGGACGGGCGGGTCAGCGGGGTCCTGGTGGAGGACCCGGCGGGGGCCCGGCAGACGGTGGTCGCCGACCACTACGTGTCCGCCCTGCCGGTCGAACACGCCCGTCGCACCTGGAGCCCGGCGCTGCGGGCCGCCGATCCGATGCTGGCGCGCTGCGACAAGCTGCAGACCGACTGGATGACGGGCATCCAGTTCTATCTCACCGAGCGGGCGCCGCTCGTCCACGGCCACCTCAACTGCATCGACTCGCCCTGGTCGTTGACCGCGATCCAGCAGGCCGAGCACTGGCCGGCCCGGAACTTCCCCGCCGACTACGGCGACGGCACCGCCGTGGACTGCCTGTCGGTGGACATCTCGGAGTGGGACAAGCCCGGGATTCTGTACGGGAAGACGGCCAAGCAGTGCACCCGCGAGGAGGTCGCCCGCGAGGTGTGGGCGCAGCTGAAGGCCTCGCTCAACGACACCGGCAAGACCCTGCTGCGGGACGCTGCGCTGCACTCGTGGTTCCTGGATCCGGGGGTGGACGGGCTGGGCACCCCGAACCCCACCAACGAGGACGAGCTGCTGATCCACCCGACCGGCACCTTCCACCACCGGCCGTCGGCCGCCACCCGCATCCCGAACTTCTTCCTCAGCGGGGACTACGTCGCCGTGGACATCGACCTGGCCACCATGGAGGGCGCCAACGCCTCGGCGCGGGCCGCGGTCAACGCGCTGCTGGACCGCGACGGTTCGGCGGCGGCCCGGTGCGCGGTCAAGAGGCTCTACCGGGCGCCGGAGATCGAGGAGTTCAAGCGGCACGACCGGTGGCGCTACCGTCTCGGTCTGCGGAACCTCTTCGACCTGGGCTGACCCGGCTCTCGCCCTCGGCTACCGTCCCGGTCATGACCTCCACCACGACCTCCGTCGGACCCCTGCTCCGCACCTGGCGGCAGCGGCGCGGGTTCAGTCAGCTGGAGCTGGCCGGGCGGGCCGACTCCTCGTCCCGGCACATCAGCTTCATCGAGACCGGCCGGTCCCGGCCGAGCGAGGAGCTCCTGCTGCGGCTCGCCGACCGCCTCGACGTACCGGTGCGGGAGCGCAACGCGCTGCTGCTGGCGGCGGGTTACGCCCCGCACTACGCCCAGACCCCGCTGGAGGACCCGTCGCTGGGGACCCTGCGGGAGGGCCTGGAACGGCTGCTGACCGGCTACGAACCGTACCCGGCGCTGATCGTGGACGGCACGTACACGGTCCTCGCGGCCAACCGGGGCATCGCCATGTTCCTGGAGGGCCTCCCGGAACACCTGCTGACCCCGCCGCTGAACGCCATGCGGATCACCCTGCATCCGGAGGGCCTGGCCCCGAGGATCCACAACCTGAAGGAGTGGCGCGGACACCTCCTCGCCCAGATGGAACGCCAGATCGCACTGGCCCGCTCCGAGCCGCTGCGCGCCCTGTACGAGGAGGTGTCGGCCTATCCGACCCCGGACCGCCCGGACGACACCGAACCGGCGGACCCCGTCCCCTACTTCGCACTTCCCCTGCTCATCGAACACGACGGGCACGTGCTGTCCTTCGTGTCCTCCATCGCCACCTTCAACACCCCGATGGACGTGACCGTCGCCGAGCTGGCCATCGAGACGATGCTCCCGGCCGACCCGGCGACGGTGAAGTACCTGCGCTCACTGGCCCCGTGAGCGCAGCGCCAGCTGCTGCAGTACGGCGAAGCCCGCGACGGTGACGGCCTGCGCCGGGATCCACACGGTCCCGGCGGCGGTCGGCTCGAACCACACCACCAGGGCGACCAGACTGAGCGCGGCCCAGGCGTAGTTGACCTCGACCACCACCCGCACCCACCCCGCCGCCGGCTCCCGCCGCGAGGCCAGCCACCCGACCCCGGCCCCGTACAGGGCGAGCAGGATCCCAAGCTCCAGGAGTAGCCCCTGCCCCACCCCGAGCAGCCGCCCGAGGGGCCCGGAAAACGCCAGATACGCGAGCCCGTTGGCACCGGTGACCACGGCATCCAGACCGAGGAACCGCCGCAGCGCGGTCTGCGGTTCGGTGGTACGGGCAATGCTGCCGAGCAGGGTTGCGGACATGGAGATCAGCCTCCATCGAGGTCGAAGCGGGAACGAGGACCCGGGCCCCGGAGCGGAGTGCGCCACCCCGGAACCCGATGCCCCCACTGTGCCGCCGACTTCCCCGGCGGGTCGATTACCTCAGGGGTCATGACCTCACGCCCTGACTCAGGGGCAGTTTCCGCAGTTCGAGGCGTTCGGGTCGCTGAAGACGGCCCAGGACAGCAGGGAACGGAGGCGCCCGCGGTGATGCGGCTGAAGATCGGGGGCATCCAGGGCACTGCGCAGGGCATGGATGGCTTCGTCGCGGTGGCCGGTATTCAGCAGGCGGGTGAGCACCGAGACGGACTCCGTCGGGGAGCCGGCCTCCACCGTGAGGAGCCCGCACCACAGTGATACAGCTGCACTCAAGGCGCCTGCGGAAGCCAGGACCTCTGCCGCAGCAAAGCGAGTTGCCTCGGATACGGTGCTGGCGTTCAAGGCCGCCAAAGCCGCATCCGCTGCAGAGACTCCGCTCGCCGTGAGGAAGGCATCCAAGAGATCCTTGAGGGTTTGCGTGTCGCCGTCAAAGTCGCCGAGTGCTTCGATGACGAGGCTACTGGCTTCTTCACGATATCCCAGTTCAGCAAGGGTGAACGCGACTCTTGCGCGATCTCCCTTGGAGTTTACTTGTCGGATCTCCTCGAAAATTTCCGACCGTACCGAACCCTCCGCCCGGAGGACAACCTTGACCGCCTTACTCAAGTCGTATGTATCGGCAACAGGATCCGAAAACACACTGCGCACAAGATCGACCGCCTGGGCAATATGGCCCGCCTCGGCCATCTCCTCGGCTATGGTCGAACGGGACCACGGGTCGATCACTGAACGTTGACGCAGGATGTCCAGCAAGCCATCAATGCTCCCTGAAGCGGCAAGCCACGCTCCGGCCGCTTTGCCGACTGCGTAACCGCTGGCATTCGAATCGACAAGGACGCCGGACGCCAGTTCTCCTGCCACTCTTGAGTAGCCTGCTTCCGCCAGGGCTTCCGCAACAAGCGCACGCTGGGCTTCGTCAAAATTCTGACGCCGGCTCAACTCGGCGACCAAAGCCTCAGCACTGTCTTCTCTGGTCAGCGAGAGCCAGAGGTCAGCTGCCCTGCCAATGGCAACCTCGTTGGAATCAGGGCCGTGAAGAACGCTTCGCGCGAGCAGTAGGGCCTGCGAAGGATGGCCCGCTTGCACAAACTCCTTCGCCGCCTCGACCAGTGCCAATCCATAGCAGTCCGACAATTTCTCCAGTACACCGTCCGGCTCGATCGAGTCACCCTCAACCCGCTCATTGAGTAGCAGCTTCACGGCAGTGCGTACGTCGCTCGGGTGAGGATGGGAAGTCGTAAGGACACTACGCGCAGCATGGAGCGCCGCGGAAATTTCTCCGATGTCCCTCAATGCTTCTGCCGCCGATGCCAAGGCCTGGGAATCCGCCTTGGAATCTCGACTGGCGCGGACGAGGAGCTCTCGCGCCTCCTCAGATGAATCCGACCCGAGCTCGATGAGTCCGACAGCAACGACGGACAGTTCGATGGGTCTGATTGCTGCATGCGAGATCGATTTGAGGAGCTCCAGGGATTCCTCCTTGGATTCGACGCGACTGAGCGCCTCAAGGGCGATAATCCGGGTGATGAACGGCAATTCCTCACGTTCCACGATCCCTCGAAGTCGCCTTACGGCATGGGCGTTTCCGCTAAGCAGGCCCAGGATGTCGAAGATGGAAGATGTGGCACTGTACCTGTCCTCGATGCGCCCAGGGGAGCCGAGGAATTTGCGCTCCTCGACCGGAGCATTACCGAGGCCGAGGTCGATCAGGCGGTCCACTACCGCACAGGAATGCCGGTCGTTCACATCACTGCTTTCCGACAGAAGCCTCCCTGCCAGTGATGCATACTCCCGGTCGCCTTCAAGGAGACGATCCAGGATCAATCCCACATCATTCCCATTGATACGACCCCATAGAACCATGGTGAGCAGTGCGAAGTTGCGCTGTGCCTCCCCGAGACCGCGTTCGATCCACTCATCGATTCCCGGAAAGTCCGCCGGCAAGCTGGTGGCATACGCCCGAGCGGCAATGAACTCGGCGAAAGTGTGATGAAGGAATCGAAGCCCCGAGCTCTCGTACACGAACATTCCGGTATCGATGAGCAGCCTGTCGAAGTCCCGCTCCCAACCAGGCGACAGTTCCATGCCGGCGGGCTTGCGCTCCCGTACCCACGCGTAGGCCACGTCCGACAAGGGGAGTTCGGTCGTCAGGCGCTCTTTGGCCAGCGCCTCGATGACGGCCGTCCGTTGGGCGTGGATCCACTCGACCAGTCGAAATCGCCCCGGCTGGCCGTCGCGCAGGCGACGAAGCTCACTGAGTGTTGCGCGTCCGCTCGCCTCCTCATCGGTGACGAGGTACTCATAGAACCGCTGGTAGAGGTCCACCCGGTTGGTCGGCAAGGGACGTTCGGGTTCACGTGTGTTGGCAACGGCCGCGATGGTGGCCAGCAGGGGGTTGCGGACCAGCTCTTTCAGGCGGCCGTCCTCGATTTGGTGGAGGAACTCCTGTGCCCGCTGCTCCGAGGTGATCGGATCCTGGGCGAAGAACCAGCGCTCCGAGAACAGCTTCAGCTCTTCCTGCTCAAACGGCTCGATGCGGCACATGCCGATGTGACTGCCCCGGAGTGCCGCCATCTCCTCTTCGGGCAGGGGTCTGCTGGTGATGACGAAGCGGTAGTCGCTGCCTGCGCGGGCATGCTGGGACAACGCTCGGATGATGGACGCCCGGGTCGGGCGATCGAGGATCTCATCGAGGCCATCGACCACGACCAGCCAGCGGACACCGTGCGTACGGCCGGCGAAGAGGTGCGGACTCGGCTCCGTGACGAGATAGGGACCGAGGGCCCGTCGGGTGGCCTCGGCCAGCACCGTGCTCCACGAACCCTCACCTACGAGGGCCCGTGCCGAAACCCGCACCGGCACCACGGGTTCGGACAGCGGGGGGTTGACTGCGCTCTCCTGCCGGAGCCAGATCCGGGCGAGCCGGGAAACCAGATGATGGCCGAGAGTGGACTTGCCCGCACCTGGTTCACCGGTGACCAGCAGGTGTTCGCTGCGGTTGAGCGCCTCCGCAACCGTCACCGGGACATCAGCACTCGGTTCGCTTCGCTCCGGGCGCAGTTCCTCGCGGTCGCGCTCCTTGTTCGAATCCCCTCCTGCCCCAGGGGTGTCTGCGCGGAGGCGCTGTCGGACGTAGACGGTGGACAGCGGGGGTGCCGCAACACCCAGCAGCCGGTAGGGAAGTTGCTCGACAGCATGGGTCAGGGCGTCAAGGACATTCCGCAGTGCGAGCTCTGGCCGCGGGATCTCCGCCCAGGAGGTGACGCGTGGTCTTGCGCCTTCGTCCTCGGCCATGAGCCGCCGGTCCATTGCCTCACGCGCACGGAGCCAGATCGGCTCCACGGCCGACGGGTCCTGCTTGAGCAGTCTGGCCAGACCTGCGGTCGAATTGAGTGACAGAAGTAGCGTGCCCCGAACGACCTCGTAGACCTTGTTCTTGTCGAGGGTGTGCTGCTGTACGAACGCGTTGACGCTGGGATGACCCGCCTCCCTGATGGCCTGATCGAACCAGGCCGCCAGCTCTGCCAGCTCCGGGTATCCCTCGCGTCCAGCCCGTGTCGGCCGACCTCCAGGCACGAGACCCCTCCAACTCAGCCTAATTTCTGCGGGTTTCCTTACCGTAGAGGGAAACTGACCAGGCGGGTGACTCTTCCGACGGACTGCTCCAGCAGGGGGCAACCGAACCGGAAGGACCGTGACGAACCATGGGTCTGGAGATCACGAACAGCCTGCTCGAGGCAGGGACACCTCTTCTCCTTGCAGCTGCGCCTGTGGCTGGTGTGGTCACAGCATGGATCGGCTACCGCAGGGCCGTGGTTGTCGAGCGGTGGCGAACTGCCCAGCTGAGGGCTGCACTACACGGCGTGGCACGTGAGGACCGGGCCGAAGGTGGATGCTGCGGGTGCGCCGACGGAGAGGGCGGGCGTCGAGGCTGAGCAGCCAATGCCCGGATACAGGCTCCCGCCGCCAGGAACGCCCCGGGCCGCAAGGCCCGGGGCGGGCGGTGGATCAGGTCAGGTCGAGGCCCGCCTGGGTGGCGGCTGCCGTGACCGTTTGTTCCAGGAGGACGGCGATGGTCATCGGGCCGACGCCGCCCGGGACCGGGGTGATCAGCGAGGCGCGTTCGGCCGCCGAGGGGAAGTGGACGTCGCCGACGTTGCCCTCGTTGTAGCCGGCGTCCAGGACCACGGCGCCCGGCTTGATGTCCTCGCCGCGGATGAACTCGGCCTTGCCGACCGCGGCGACCAGTACGTCCGCCTGCCGCACGATCGAGGACAGGTCCTGGGTGCGGGAGTGGCAGTAGGTGACGGTGGCGTTCTGCTCCAGGAGGAGCATGCCGGCCGGCTTGCCGAGGATCGCGCTGCGGCCGACGACGACCGCGTGCTTGCCGGTGAGGTCCACGTTGTAGGCCTCCAGCAGGCGCATGATGCCGCCCGGGGTGCAGGAGACGAAGCCCGGCAGGCCGAAGCCCATGGCGGCGAAGGAGTGCATGGTGACCCCGTCGACGTCCTTGCCGGGGGCGATGGCCTCGAATGCGGCGCGCTCGTCGATGTGGTGCGGGACCGGGTGCTGGAGCAGGATGCCGCTGATCTCCGGGTCCTCGGAGAGGCCGGTGATCACCGCGATCAGCTCCTCCGTCGTGGTCTCGGCCGGCAGGGCCACGTGCCGGGAGGTGATGCCGGCCTTGGCGCAACGGTTCTGCTTCATGCGTACGTACGTCACGGACGCCGGGTCCTCGCCGACCAGCACGGTGGCCAGGCAGGGTGCCGTGCCGGTGCGCTCGGTGATCAGCGCGGCGCGGGCGGCGGTCTGCTCGGTGATGCGGCGGGCGAGGGCGGTGCCGTCCATCAGGCGGGCGGTGGCAGTCGTCATGGGGTCTCCTGAGCGTCGCTGCGGGATCGCGGTTCGCCCAGGCGCGCGGCAACGGCGTACGGACACCCTTGCAGGTCGACGCCGGGCCGCTCCCCGGTGGTGATCCACCCGAACGCCAGTCACGGCCCGCCGCCCACTGTAGTCGACCGGCATCGGCAATCCGCTGGATACCTGACACCGCAACTGGGACGATCAAGGCATGACACCCACTTTCGAGCATCTCGTGTCCGAGGCCGAGTCGGTCTCCGTGGAGGGATGGGATTTCTCCTGGCTCGACGGGCGTGCGAGCGAGCAGCGTCCTTCCTGGGGCTATCAGCGGCTGCTGGGCGAGCGGCTCGGCCGGGTCCGGTCGGCGCTCGACATCCAGACCGGCGGCGGGGAGGTGCTCGCCGGGGCCGTCCCGGCCGGGCAGCTGCCGCCGCTGATGGTGGCCACCGAGTCCTGGCCGCCCAACATCGACAAGGCGACCCGGCTGCTGCACCCGCTGGGCGCGGTGGTGGTCGCCGATGCCGACGAGCCGCCGCTGCCCTTCGGCGACGAGGCCTTCGAGCTGGTCGTCAGCCGGCACCCGGTGACCATCTGGTGGGACGAGATCGCCCGGGTACTGAGACCGGGTGGCACCTACTTCTCCCAGCAGGTGGGCCCGTCCAGCGTGTTCGAGCTGGTCGAGTACTTCCTCGGGCCGCAGCCGGAGGAGGTCCGGCGGGGCCGGCACCCGGACGACGCTGCCGCCGACGCCGCCAAAGCCGGGCTGGAAGTGGTCGATCTGCGCTCGGAGCGGTTGCGGACCGAGTTCCATGACATCGGCGCCGTGGTCTACTTCCTTCGGAAGGTGATCTGGATGGTGCCCGGCTTCACGGTCGGCCACTACCGGGACCGGTTGCGCGAGCTGCACGAACGGATCGAGCAGGAAGGGCCGTTCGTCGCTCACACCACCCGGTTCCTGATCGAGGCCCGCAAACCGGGCTGATGATCCGGGCCGCTCCGGGACCCGTCAGCGGGGCCGGTCGACCGCCTTCCATTGGCAGCGTGGCGTAGGTCACTCAATTCAGTGCGTAACGAATCGTCTCGGGCACGCGATGAACCGACAGGTGTCCTCGCGCGGCGACGGAATACCGACCCCCCTCGGGGTGTTGCCGTAGGTCCGCGCGATGATGTCCCGCCCGTCCTTTATCTGTTCGCAACGAGAGGCTCCTTGTGTCGCTCAGCCCGTCCCGTACGTTCCCTCCGGAGATCGCCGAATCCGAGGCCCTCGTCGCGCTCGTCGAGCGTGGCCGCGAGCAGGGTCACATCAACGGTGACGACGTGCGCCAGGCCTTCGAGGCCGGCCGCATCCCGGTGGACCAGTGGAAGCGGGTCCTGCGCAGCCTGAACCAGGTCCTGGACGAGGAGGGTGTGGCGCTGCACGTCAGCGCGGCCCCCGCTGCCAAGACCGCCGCGAAGAAGCCCCGCAAGGCCGCGGCGACGCCGGCCCGCACCGCAGTGAAGAAGGCGGCCACCCCGCCGCGCCCGATCGGAGCCCGCAAGACCGCTGCCGCCCCGGCCGCCGCGGCGGCGATATCCGCTCAGCCGGACGCGGCCGTCGAGGCCGGAGCCGAAGACGTGGCCGCCGCCGAGCCGAAGAAGCGCGCGGTCAAGAAGACCACCGCCGCCGCGAAGAAGACCGCCACCAAGAAGACGGCGGCGAAGAAGACCACCGCCAAGGACGCCGACGGCGAGACCCCGGAGCTGGAGGGCGAGGACCTCTTCGAGGACCTGTCCGACGACACCGAGGAAGACGCGGCCAAGCCCGGCGGCCAGGGCTTCGTCCTGTCCGACGAGGACGACGACGACGCCCCGGCGCAGACCGTCATGGTGGCCGGCGCGACCGCCGACCCGGTCAAGGACTACCTCAAGCTGATCGGCAAGGTGCCGCTGCTCAACGCCGAGCAGGAGGTCGAGCTCGCCAAGCGGATCGAGGCGGGCCTGTTCTCCGAGTACAAGCTGGAGGAAGAGGACGACCACAAGCCGGCCTACCGCCGCGAGCTGGAGATCCTCGTCGAGGACGGCCGCCGGGCCAAGAACCACCTGCTGGAGGCCAACCTCCGCCTGGTGGTCTCGCTGGCCAAGCGCTACACCGGCCGCGGCATGCTCTTCCTGGACCTGATCCAGGAGGGCAACGTCGGCCTGATCCGCGCCGTCGAGAAGTTCGACTACACCAAGGGCTTCAAGTTCTCCACCTATGCGACCTGGTGGATCCGGCAGGCGATCACCCGCGCCATGGCCGACCAGTCGCGCACCATCCGTATCCCGGTGCACATGGTCGAGATCATCAACAAGCTGGCCCGCGTGCAGCGCCAGATGCTCCAGGACCTGGGCCGCGAGCCCACCCCGGAGGAGCTGGGCAAGGAACTCGACATGACCCCCGAGAAGGTCATCGAGGTCCAGAAGTACGGCCGCGAGCCGATCTCCCTCCACACCCCGCTGGGTGAAGAGGGCGACAGCGAGTTCGGTGACCTCATCGAGGACTCCGAGGCGGTCGTCCCGGCCGACGCGGTCTCCTTCACCTTCCTCCAGGAGCAGCTGCAGTCGATCCTGGGCACGCTCTCCGAGCGCGAGGCGGGCGTGGTCTCCATGCGGTACGGCCTGAACGACGGCCAGCCGAAGACCCTGGACGAGATCGGCCGGGTCTACGGGGTGACCCGTGAGCGGATCCGCCAGATCGAGTCCAAGACCATGTCGAAGCTGCGCCACCCGTCGCGCTCGCAGGTGCTGCGCGACTACCTCGACTGATCGATCGCACTCACGCCGGTGGGCGGGGCCGCACTGCGGCCCCGCCCACCGGCGTGATGTCACCCTCCCCGCCGCCCGCCGTCAGCGGTTTTCGAGGATGAGCTTGAGCTTCGCCTCGTTGAGCGCCATCTCCCTGCGGGCGTGCGGCCGGATTACGAACGGCACCAGCGCCCGCCCCATCCCGTGCCCCTCGAAGTCGAGGTCGATGGTCAGCCGGGAGGCGGTGCCGTCGGCGAGCGGCTCGATGGTGCCCTGGACGTCCGGCCGGACCGGGCCGTCGACCCCGTGCATGTGCCAGCTCCGCGGCGGGTCCATCGCGGTGACCTCCATCGTGCCCGCGTACTCCCGCTTGCCCATCCGCCGGGTCACGGACACGCGCGAGCCGACCCCCATGGGCGCGTCGCTCAGCCTGCGCGCCGACACCGCGCTCTGCTGCCACTCCGGCAGGTGCGAGGGGTCGGTCACATAGGCGTAGACCTCGGCCGGCGTGCGGTCGATGTCGATCGTCTCCCTGATCGCTGCCATGCCTTCATCGTCCCACCGGTCAGAGCGCCGCGCGCTTCCTGCGGGCGGCCAGTACGGCGTACCCGAGCACGCCCGCGAACAGGAACAGCACGCCCTGGTACACCGCGGCGTAGCCGGAGCCCGCCACCAGCCACATCGAGAAGCCGAAGGCCAGCACGGCGAGGACGGCATCGCGCACCAGCCGGCCGCGGTGGACCCGGTCGGCCTGCCCGGAGGCCAGGAAGTAGATCTGGGCGGCGGTGGACAGCAGGTAGGGGACGGTCGCCGTGAAGGTGGTGATCAGGACCAGGACCTCGAAGACGCCCTGCGAGCCGGCCGTGTAGTTGTAGACGGTCAGCGCCGAGGCCAGCAGGACCGTCACGACCACGCCCACCACCGGGACCCCGCGGCGCCGGGTCTCGAAGGCCTTCGGGAACAGTCCGTCCCGGGCTGCCGCGTACGGGGTCTGGGCGCTCAGCAGGGTCCAGCCGTTCAGGGCGCCCACCATGGAGATCACCGCCGCGCAGGCCACCAGGGTGCCGCCCCAGGTACCGCCGGTCATGGCGTTGACGGCATCGGTGAAGGGGGCCTCGGAGTCGATCAGCCGGTCGTGCGGGACCAGCCCGAAGACGGCGACCGTGCCCAGCAGGTAGACCAGGGCCGCGCCCAGGGTGCCCAGGATGGTGGCCCGGCCGACGTTGCGGCGCGGGTCGCGGACCTCGCCGGCGCTGACCGCGGCGGATTCCACGCCGAGGTAGCTGAACAGCAGGATCGCCGCCGAGGCCGAGACCGCGCCCACCGCGCTCTGGTCGGTGGCCCGGAACGGGCCGAGGTTCGCCGGGTCGAAGAAGAACAGGCCGCCGACGGCCACCAGCAGCAGCGGGGCGAACTTCAGGACCGTGGCCACCAGCTGTACGGCGCCGACGTAGCGGGTGCCCGCCAGGTTGGCGAGGGCCGGCAGCCACTGCACGGTGAGCGCGGCCAGGCACATCGACCAGGGGTGCGCGCCGACGGCCGGGAAGAGGACCACCAGGTAGCCGACCGCAGCGACGGCGAGCGCCGCGTTCGACACCCAGGTGGTGATCCAGTAGCTGTACGCGGCCAGGAACCCGGCAAAGTCGCCGAACGCGGCGCGGGCGTAGACGTACGGGCCGCCGGTCTGTGGATGGCGCTCGGCGAGCCGGCCGAAGACCAGGGCGAGGGCGATGGCGCCGAGGCTGAGCACCGCGAAGGCGACCAGGCTGATGGTCCCGAAGGGGGCCACGGAGGCGGGCAGCAGGAAAATGCCGCCGCCGATGATGTTGCCCATGACCAGGCAGACGGCGACGGGGAGGCCGAAACGGCGGGCGTGCGGGCCGGTCTGCGCGGCCGGCGGGCGGGTGTTCTCGGCCGGGGGGAGGGTGTTCTGCTCGGCGTTCTGCTCGGCCGGCCGAAGGGTGGTGCTCACTGCTGGTGCGCCTCAGGGGTATCGGGTGCTACGGGCGCCACGGGTGAACGGGTGTTTCACATCGTGGACGGCCGCCATCGTGCGGCACCGCGCGGGCAGCACCAAATCAGCGCTTTTCGTCCTGCGGGAGCGCCTGCAGGGACGGAAGGATTCCACCGTCACAGCCCTCCGGCCGATGATCCTCCGGCCGCAGCCCCGAGGCCCCCGCCGACGGGGCCATTGGGGTCGGGCGGAGCCAGCTGCGGAAGACCTTGTGCACCTGCTCCGCGCCCACCAGCGCCGCCGGAGGCGGCTCCAGCACCGTCGGCCACATCAGGAACGGATGCCCCTGCTCCCCGCCCAGTCCGCCGTGCGAGCCGATCTGCTCCTCGAAGGCGTGCACCTCCCCGGTCCCCGGGTCGTACGCGGAATTGACCATGATGTCGGCCACGTGCGGGAAGGAATCGGTCCGCCGCACCGCATCCGCCGCACCCGGCCCGAACACGGAGAGCAGCTTCTCCGCCTCCCCCGGCTCCGCCAGCCGCGCCGAGGCCCCGTCCGGGCCCAGGACCTCCCCGTCGACCAGCAGGAAGCCGATCCCGGGATGGTTGGCGAGGGTGGCCAGCAGTGCCGGATGCGCCCGTTCGATCTGTTCCAGGGTGGCCCGGCCCGGCACATCGGGGAAGGAGATCAGCCCGAGGTTCCCGGAGGCCAGCACCACCGGGTCGGAGCCCTTCTCCTCCCGCCCCCGCACGGTCTCCGGCTCCTCCTCGACCGGCCGGTGCAGGGCCGCCCGGACCGCCGCCCGCGCTTCCGCCCCGCTGTGGGTCCGTCCCGCCCGCCGGGACACCGGCAGCCCGCAGCCCGCCCGGACCAGATCCTTCAGGGTCAGCCCGTACCGCCCCAGGAAGGTCTCCCCCGGGCTCTGCCCGTGGTCGGACAGCAGCACGATCCGGTAGTCCCGCGGCGCATGCTCGGCGACCCGGGCGATCAGCGCCAGGCTCCGGTCGAGCCGGGCCAGCACCCGGTCGGTGTCCCGGCCGACGGGCCCCGAATGGTGCGCCACCTCGTCGTACGCCACCAGGTCGGCATAGACGGCGGCCCGCCCGGCCAGCATGTCCCCGATCACCGCCGCCACCACCACATCGCGTTCCACCACGGTGGCGAAGGCCCGGATGAAGGGGTACAGCCCGCTGCGCGACACCCGCGGCCGACCGTCCCCGCACCACCGGGCCCGTAGCCCCTGCCCGATCTCCCGGCCCACCTCGGCGACGAAGGACAGCGCCGTGCGGACCGCATTGGCCGGATCGGAGAAGTACGTGAAATAGCCCGCCCGCGACCGGTTCCCCTTGCCCCGCCGGGCCGCGATCGACAGCACCAGCGCCAGCTGGTCGGCACCCCCGCTGAACAGGTTGCCCCGGCTCGCCCCGTCCCCGGTCAGCAGGCCGGCGTGACCCACCCGGAGGGCCGCCCGTCGCTGCAGCTCGGCCGCGCTGGTGGGCCGGTTGCAGACCATGATCTCCCCGCTGTCCTTCTCGTACCAGCGGAAGGCGGGCACGTCGAAGGTGGAACCGTGCAGCAGGCCGAGCTGGCTGGCGCCGGTCTGGCTGGACCAGTCCGTCCGCCAGGAGGTGACCCGATGGCTGCGGTCCAGCCAGTCGGCCACCGTCGGCATCAGCCCGCCGCCCGCCGCCTGCCGCAGCTGCTCGTACCCGACCCCGTCCAGCTGGAGGAACAGCACCCCCGGGGTGCTGTCACCGGCCCCCGGACCACCGGACGGGCCGCGCCGCCGCCTGCGGTCGGCCAGCCGATACAGCCTCCTCCGGTACGCCTCGTCATCGCGTACGGCCAGCGCCGTCGAGGTCGCGGACGCCACCGCCGACATCACCGCGGCCACCACCACGGCGGTCTCCGGGGCGGCTTCGCCCCGCCCGTCCGGGATCAGGCGGAGCGCGACCAGCAGCAGCGTGCCGTTGAGGAAGAACACCAGCAGGCCCAGCACCAGCGCGGGCACCAGCAACAGGGCCCGCACCAGGACCGGCCACACCAGGGCGCTGAGCACACCGAAGGCACCGGCGCCCCAGGCGGCGGTGAGCGCGATCTGGGTGAGGCTGTCCCCGTCGTCGGACTGCAGCCGGAAGTCGGGCAGCACCCCGGCCAGCAGAAGCATGGTCAGCGTCGACACCGCCCAGACCAGGAGCATCCGCAGCAGTGCGCTGCCCGTGGTTCGCCACCGCCCGTGGAGCACGCCGTACCCACCTCACCTCACGGGCCCGCGCCCCGCCCGCGAGCCCCCTTCCCAGCGTCGCACAACGCGGCTGACCGGGCGGTTCGACACAGGGGCGCACAGCGGCGCCCTGGCGGGCGGCCGGAGGCGGACCGGCCCAACGGGCGGCCGGAGCCCAGCACTCGACAAGGGTTCAAGCAGAGGGAAGTCCGTACGGGGTACGTCAGGTGCCGTCGTACCCGGCGGTCGGCATGGACAGTCGCCGGTGCACCTCGGCCTTCATCGCCGAGGTGTACGAGGGCTCGTCCAGCCCGGCGGTCTCCAGCCGGACCCCGCGCCGCTCGCACTCCGCGGTGAACTCCTCCACCGAGCGCAGGGCCCGCTCCAGCACCCGCCGGTTGGGCGCGACGAACAGATCGACCTGTCCGGCGTCGACATCGGCCCAGAGCGCGCAGTGGTCGGCCCGCAGCCCGTAGAAGAGCAGTTGCCTTGTGACCACGTAGCCCTGGTCGGCGGCCCAGCGGGCGCACATGGCGTGCTGGCTCCGGGTGTCGACGACAAAGGGGTCGGCGTCCAGGTGTTCAAGCGGGACCAGGCTGGCGATCGCGGCCACCCGCAGCGCATCCATGCCGCCCGACCCTACTCCGATCGGTCTGCCGGGAGGAGGGGGCGGTCGGACAGTACCCTCCGGGTCCGGCGGCGCGGACGTACGGGCGGATCGCCCGGCCAGGGCCTAGGCTCGGGGACAGGTGGGGGTGTCCGAAGGAGGGAGGGGCCGCGGTGCCGGTGGAGATCACCTGGTGGGGGCATGCCACGTGTACGGTCGAGGACTCCGGGGTACGGCTGCTGACCGACCCGCTGTTCACCCGGCGGCTGGCGCACCTGCGGCGCCGGCGCGGGGCCCTGCCGCCGCCGGAGGCGGCCCTGGCGGACGTGGTGCTCGTCTCCCACCTGCACGCCGACCACCTCCACCTGCCGTCCCTGGCCCGCCTCACCGCCGGCACCCGGCTGCTGGTCCCGCGCGGCGCCCGCCGGGCGGTGCCCGGCCTGGCACGGATCGCCGGGGTCCGCTCCCTGCGCGTCACGGAGGTCTCCCCGGGCGACGAAGTGGTGATCCGCGACGGGGTACACATCCGGGCGGTGACCGCCCGCCACGACGGCCGCCGCCTCCCCTTCGGCCCGCAGCTCTCCCCCGCCCTCGGCTACGTGGTCCACGGCACCTCCACCACCTACTTCGCCGGGGACACCGGCCTGTTCGACTCGATGGCCGAGGAGGTCGGTGCGGTGGACGTGGCCCTGCTGCCGGTGGGCGGCTGGGGCCCGTACCTGGGCCCGGGCCATCTGGACGCGGCCCGCGCGGCCGACGCCCTGGCCGCGCTGGCCCCGACCGCGGCCGTGCCGGTGCACTACGGAACGTATTGGCCGATCGGCATGGACGCGGTCCGCCCCCACGAATTCCACGCGCCGGGCGAGGAGTTCGTACGCCGCGCGGCCCGGCTGGCGCCGAAGGTGGCCGTCCGGGCCCCGGAGCACGGCGAGCGGGTGCTGCTGCCGTGATCCCCTTCGCCGACACGGTGCAACAGGTCCCGCCCGAAACCACCCAACAGGCGGTCGGCTACCCGGCGCTGTTCCTGCTGGTGGCCCTGGGCGCGCTGATCCCGGTGATCCCGACCGGCGCACTCGTCAGCTCCGCGGCCGTGGTCGCCGTACACCAGCAGCAGACCCTCCCCTTCGGTGTGCTCATGGTCTTCCTGGTCGGCGCCACCGCGGCCTTCCTCGGCGATATCGCCCTCTACTGGCTGGGCCAGCGCGGGGTCCGCTCGCGCAACGGCTCGCGCTGGCTGGCGGCCCTGGAGAAGCGGGCCACCCCGGAACGCCTGGCCCAGGCCCAGACCCGGCTGGACGAGCACGGCGTCCTGGTCCTGGTCGTCTCCCGCCTGATCCCGGCGGGCCGCATCCCGGTGATGCTGGCCTGCCTCCTGGCCGGCCTCCCGCTACGCCGCTTCGCCCGCGGCGACGCCCCGGCCTGCCTGGCCTGGGCGGCCACGTACGGCCTGATCGGCATCCTGGGCGGCGCTCTCTTCCCGGAACCCTGGCAGGGCGTGGCCCTGGCAGTAACCCTCACCCTCCTGATCAGCACAACCCCCACCCTCTGGCGCCACCTCCGCCGAACCGCCTGACTGCCTACCCCACAGGCCCGAGTTTCCCTTCAACAACGGTGTGGCTGATCGGGGGCCGACCCCACAACCCAAGAAGCTCATTGGCCAGAGCCACCACGGACAGCGGATGCCAATCCTCCTGCACCTGCACCGCAATAGCAGCAGCCGACAAGCCACTCGGAACGCCCCCGGCCGCAAGAAGGACCCGCCACTCCTCCGGCCCGAGCTCCAGGAATTCCAGGCCCCTCAGCCGGGCGATCTCCAGCGGGTCGGCGAGCGTACCGGGGTAGGCAACAAGCGTCCGCAGGCGAGGCAACCCAACAAGCGGGACAAGACTGACCGGCTCACCTTCCCACCCGCCAATGGACAGCACCTCCAGCCCGGGATCGGCGGCTGCCCGCACACTCAGCAGACTCCCGACGCGAACCCTTGCCACAACCGGCGGCCGATCCCACAAACGACCACTGCACCATTCACTGCGCCGGTTCACCACCAGGTCGGTGAGCGAGTCGGCGAGCAGGCCGGCCCCGATGACCTGCTCGTGGTCGAGCATCACAATCTGCCCCACATACCCGCGCGGGCCAGGTGTCAGATCGACCACCATCCGGTCGCCACCCCCGTTGTCACCGAAGGCGATCCAGCCGGGAGACCCGACCAGCCCCTGCACCGCGGCATCGGCCGGGGTGACCACCGCCGCCATCGCCGCGGACTTCCACCGGCAGGGACGCGACGCCACATCGGCAACATACAAACGATCCAGCGGAAAGAGCTCACAACCAACAGCCTCATAAACCCGCTCCGCGTCCGCGTAGCCCTCGCCCCAGTCCTCCCACCGCGCCCGCGTCACCCGGTAGAGCACCTTGAGCTCCTCAGGCAACGCAACACCGAGCCGCGCCTCCGCAGCGGCAATCTCCGCCTCGGTAGCCCCAATGGCATCCGGGATCCGCTCACGCAGCGTCCGCTCCAACAACCCCAAATCCACCACCGGGTCCGGCACCGCCCCGACCACCGAATCAGGCAAACGCCGCCAAGGCTCCGGAACGGACCCCTCACTCAGGGTCAGCGCACCCGGATACGGACCCCCAATGCCGGCCTCCACGGCGGGACCGGTCCCGAACAGGTGAAGCACAGCCCCGCCGCCCGGCGAAATCTCCGCGGCAAACGACACGTCATCAACACCCGCATCCACCAGCGCGCCCTGCACGCGCTCGACCGCACCGAACTCATCCCGCGTGCGCCGCCCGCGCCCCAGGGGCACACTCCACCCCGACCGCCCAATCTGCCCGGCCACATACCCACCCGGCTGGGCCAGCCGCTCCGCATGAGCGACCCGCATGAGCCTCAACAACGGCTCCCAGGTGGCAAAGTCACGCAACGCGGACAACATGCCCCCTATCCATTCCGATGAACGCAGTAAAGGCGACTGCGCTGGTCGCAGCCGTGAACGAGTGGCTGTGACCAGCACCGTCGCAACGGCCTTCAGACGACGTCGAATTCGTTGCCCTCGGGGTCTTGCATGGCGGCGGCATAGAGCCCCATGTCCGGCTCATCCTTGATCCGCAACACGGTGGCACCAGCTTTGACCAGCCGTTCCACCGTAGCCTTGACCCGCTGTGTGCGGACGTCCAGTGGGACGTCACGGCCCCCACCGACCTTCAGGTCGAAGTGCCACCGGTTCTTGGCGGCCTTCGGCTCCGGAACCTGCTGGAACCACACCCTCGGTCCACGTCCCGCGGGATCAACGATCGACTCCGGAATATCCCCGGCACCGGTCGGCAACTCCGCCTCGGGCACCCCCACCGACGCCCAGTAGGCACGCCACGTGGCGTGGCCGCCCGGCGGAGGCTCAGGCACGTAGCCCAGGGCCTCGGCCCAGAAAGTCACCATTCTCTGCGGATCGGAGCAGTCGATCGTCAGCTGCACTGTCACCTCCATGCTCGGAGCATCCCAGGCAGGTCTGACAGACGATCCACTTTCGCAACAGGCCCTGGAACGCATCTGGTGCGCCAACGGTCAAGGCGCGGCTGCCCAGGCGTCCTCCGCCAGGTCGGGGTCGATGAACAGACTGTCGAGGTAGGCGTCGAAGGTGTCGGCGACCTTCGTGAAGACATGGCTGCCCAGATACCCGGGCCAGGCGATGGCGTGGACGAACGCGTGCAGCTCGCCGTGTGTGGCCGGGTTCAGGTCCAGGAAGAGGGTGTCGCTGCCGGCGTTGCGGGCGATGGGCAGTAGCCCGGTCAGGGAGACTTCCCCAGCGAGCCACCCATCGCGGCCACGTCGGTATTCGCCCAGGAGGGTGCCCCAGCCGTATTCACCGGCGTCGTCACGGCCCAACCGGTAGAGATCGTCGAAGCCCTGGATCGGTTCCGGTTCACAAGCCGGGAGGCGGACCGAATAGGCCAGCTTCCCCCCGTCGGCGGCCTCCAGGAACGAGCGATAGGCGGGTGGCAGGGGCAGCCCGATCTCCCGCTCCAGCGCGGCGCACTCGCCTGGGTCGAACGGCCTGAACGGACCGCCTACCAGGCGACCGCGATACCAACGCGAGAGCTCCTCGGATACGGACAGATTGTCGCACCCGCTGCGACAATCCCGAGGGCTATTCACCCCTCACCAACAGCAGTCCTTACCAACAGACCTGTCTCCATTTGCTCAGCCACGGACGGTCGCGGGACGCCAAACCGGCTGGAGCGCGTAGCGATCTGCCGCGCCAGGGGGCTCCACCCCGCCAAACGGGCCCGGGCTTCGGGGAATCGGAGCTTTCCGCCCGACAGGGCGGCCGGTCGGGCGGCAGCCGCTGCCCGGCCGCCCTCGCGGGCCCGTATCTGGGACACGTTCCCCATGCCGGCCCTCCCCCCGGGGGCTTCCCGACAGTCCTTGTCTTTCCGGGGCGGACGGCGGGGTCAAGGGTGGAGCGCAGCGACATCGCGAAGCGACGCGACAAAGGAGCGCCCTTGAGGCCGACGGCCGAAACGGAAGGACAGTGAGGACTGACGGGCAGCCCCCGGGCACCACCTGACCCCGCCCAGGCGAAACCCCGCCACCCCGGGCGCCGCCCTGCAGCGGACGCGGCCCCCAGCCGGGGCCAGCGGCGAGCACCGCTCAACAGGCCAGCAGGCCCGCGCTGCGGGCCACGCAGCCGCAGCTTCGGCTCTGGACTCCGCCCAACCGAGGCGAAGCACCCCGCCCAGCAGCCGGGCTCCGCCCGGGCAAAGCCCGCGGGGGCGGGCGGGAAACACCGCCCCACCCCGGCCCCGAGAAGGGGGGCAAAGAGCGGGCCCGCGTCAGGAGCCCCGCACCCCGAGCCCGGGCAAAGAAGCGGGCCCGCGGGCGCGCCCCGGAGCTCCGGCTCCGGCTCTAAACTCCGCCCCACCGAGGCGAAACACCCCGCCCCACCACCAGGCTCCGCCCGGGCAAAGCCCGCGGGGGGCGGGCGGGAAACACCGCCCCACCTCGGCCCCGAGAAGGGGGTAAAGGAGCGGGCCCGCGCCGGGAGCCCCGCACCTCGACCCCAGGCAAAGAAGCGGGCCCGCGGGGGCGCCCCGCAGCTCACCCCTGCTTCCGGACTCCGTCCAAGGAGCGCGAAATACCCCGCCCAGCAGCCGGGCTCCGCCCGGCAAAGCCCGCGGGGGCGGGCGGGAAACCCGCCCCGCCCCGGCCCCGAGAGGGGGGCAAAAGAGCGGACCCGCGCCAGGAGCCACGTACACCGAGGCAAGGCCAACAAGCGGGCCCGCGCCAGGAGCCACGTACACCTACAGCACCCCCGACCCCCCGATCGCCAGGTCCCAGAGGTTTTCGCGGGGGAGGCCGGCTGCGGTCCAGGCTGCGTAGGTGCGGTGGAGGGGTTCCAGGACCGGTTCCGCCGAGAGGACGAAGGTGGCCCAGTGCATCGGAGCCATCCGCTCCGCGCCCAGGTCGAGGCAGGCCTGCACCGCCTCCTCCGGGTCCGCGTGGACGTCCCGCAGCCACCAGCGCGGCGCGTACGCGCCGATCGGGAGGAGGGCCAGGTCGATGCCCGCGTGGCGGCGGCCGATCTCGGCGAACCAGTGGCCGTAGCCGGTGTCCCCGGCGAAGTAGACCTTCTTGTCCGTCGCGGTGTCGGTCAGGGCCCAACCGCCCCACAGGCTCCGACAGGTGTCCAGCAGCGACCGCTTGGACCAGTGGTGGGCGGGTACGAAGTCGAAGCGTACGCCGCCCAGTTCGGCCGCCTCCCACCAGTCCAGCTCGGTGACCCGGGTGAACCGCCGCCGCCGGCACCAGCGGCCGAGGCCGGCCGGGACGAACAGCGGGGTGTCCCGCGGCAGTCGCTTGAGCGTGGGCGCGTCGAGGTGGTCGTAGTGGTTGTGACTGATCACCACCGCATCGATGGGCGGCAGTTCCTCCCAGCGGACCCCGACCGGGGTCATCCGGGCCGGAGTCCCGAGGATCCGCCGCGACCAGACGGGGTCGGTCAGGACGGTCAGCCCGCCGATCCGGACCACCCAGCTGGCGTGCCCGGCCCAGGTGACCGCCACCGTGCCGGGCGCAGCCGCGGGCAGCGGCGCGGGCTCGTACGGCAGATCGGGGATCCCGCGGAGCCCGTCCGGGCCGGGCCGAAAGGCGCCTTCGCGGGCGAGCCGGGCGAACTCCCGTACGCCACCCGGCAGCGGGTTGGTCAGCCGGTCCGCGAAGGACCGCGGCCAGGCCCGGACCTCCCCCAGCGCCCGCAGCTCCCCCGGAGGTGACGCCGGCAGCACCCCTGACGCCCCCGACCTCCGTACCGCATGCGCCGGAACCGGCACCGCCCCGCGCCCCAGGACCGCCTGGCGGCCCGGCCCCACGGCAGGTCTGGCCGCGGACCGGGCGGGGGCGGGGACGGCGGCGGGCTGCGCCGACCGGTCAGCCAGGTCGTTCGGACGTACCGCCGTACGGTGCGAGGTGTCGCACCGGTCCGTCTGGTCCGTCTGATCCCTCATCAGCAAGGCTCCATTCGCCGGCCGGGGACAAAGGGTTCGTCGCATCAATTCGCACGCAGTTCGTCACGTCAACTCGTCGGCAGCCCGCTCGTCAGGTCCCCGCAAAGTCCGCCGCAAGATCCCCGCCCGGTCCGCCCGGCCGCCCCCGCGCGTCCGCCAGAACCGCCGCCAGCGCCTCCAGCGCCCCGCGTACGTGCGGCAGCCCGAGCGGGTCGGGTGCGCCGAGCGCGGCCAGCCGCTCCTCCTCCGTCGCGCCCAGCAGCGGCCCGGTCGACAACCGGAAGCGCAGTGCGCCCAGTTCGTCCGCGAACCGCTGCCCGCCGGGGGCGGGCGCGCCCAGCCGGCTGCCGAGCCAGTCCTCCAGCTCCATAGCGTCGCCCACGCCGCGCCGGGCCAGGCCCGCCCGCAGGGGGGTCAGGTCGGCGTACAGGTGCCGGCCGGCCTGCGGGGGCCTGGCCAGCGCGCCCGCCGCCAGCAGCACCTCGTGCGCGGCCGTGGCCACCACCCCGTACAGCTCCGCCGCGGCCCGGCCGCGCGCGCTCACCGGCTCGGGCTCGTCCAGCGCGTACGCCGCGGCAGCCGCGACCGGACCGGCCGGTACCGCCGCGGTGGCGGTGAGCACGTCGAGGGTGCGGGCCCGCAGCCAGGTGCCGCGCGGGGTGCCGGGGAAGCGGGCGATGCCCGCGGGCCAGCCGGCCGGCAGCAGTGCCCCGGCCAGGTCGGCCAGGACCGCGACCTGCCCGGGCAGCATCTCGGCCGGGCTGAGAGCCAGCGTCTCGTGCGGCCGGTGCACGGTGTCCCGCCAGGTCTCGTCGGCGACCACCAGAAGCCCCTCCGACTCGGCCGCCTCGCAGGCCTCGAGCAGCAGCTCGGGTGGAACGACCGTCCCGGTCGGGTCGTCGACCGTACTGAGCAGCAGCAGCCGCGGGTCCCCGCCCTCCGCACGGACCCGCCGTACGGTCTCCAGCAGGGCCCACGGGTCCGGTACGCCGCCGCACTCCGCGGGGGTCGGCACGTGGTAGGCCCGCCGCCCCAGCATCCGTACCTGCGGGGTCCACCAGGCCGGGCAGGGCCTGGGCAGCAGCACATCGCCCCCGGAGGCGGCGAGCAGGGCGAGCAGGAGTGCGGGGGCGCCGGGGGCGGCGGCGACGTACTCCGGGGTGGTGGGCAGGCCGCGCCGCTCCCAGTACCGGCAGGCGGCCTCCCGGACGGCCGGGCCGCCGCCGGGCGGCTCGGGCTCGGCCCGGCCGGCCGCGCCCGCCAGTACGGCACGCAGCTCGGGCAGCACGGGCAGTCCGGGTTCGGGGGCGGGCGGGCCGTAGCGGACCGGCCCGCGGCCCTCCGGTGCCGTGCGCTGCATCCCCTCCACCGCCTCTGTCTCCTCGACTCGTCCTCCGCAGGGCGCTCGGACCCTGCCATGGCCGACCGCCTTCGACCCGCCCACCCTCGCATTGCCTTTATACGGCCGTTTGGGCTGATACGCCCCTCAGAGTCGCTCAAGACCACTCAAGGCCCCCTCAAGGTCCCCAAGGCCCCAAGGCCTCAAGAGGCCCGGCCGAGCAGGGCGAGCAGCCGGGTCTGGGCATCCGCCCCGGCCGGGATCTCCACGGGCGGGGCGAACATGCCGCTGGCCGCAAGGCCGTCCGCGTACGGCATGACCTCCTTGATCGAGAACTCGACCAGTCCGTCCGGCAGGCGGTCGTCCGCGCCTATGGCCCGGGAGAGGTCCCAGGTGTGCACGACACAGTCGGCGGTCAGTTCCGAGCAGTACGCCGAGCCGAGGGCCGGGCCGTAGGACAGCCGGACCGTGCGGTCCAGCGCCCCGGGCTCGGCGAAGGCGGCGTGCGAGGCCGCCGCGGCGCGGTCCCAGGCGGCGGCCGGGTCGGCGCCGAGCAGATCCCCGTCGAGCGCGTCGCCCACGTCCTCGACGGTGCGGCCTTCGGTGACCAGGGGCGGGATCCAGAGCTGTTCGCCGGTGACGTGGTTGACCAGGTCCCGCACCGTCCACTCGGTGCAGGGCGTCGACGCGCCCCACTGGTCCTCCCGGACGGCGTGCACCCGGTCACCGAACAGGCGCAGGGCCTCGGCGTGCTGTTCGAGCAGCGCCTCCCGCTGGCTTCCTCCCACAGCTCTCACCGTCCTCTCCCCCGGCTGAGTTCCCCTGGAGCCCACTCTCCTCGCCCCTCGACTGCCCTGCCAGCGACCACCTCAACCAGCCCTGAACCTCCTTTGCCCATACGGGTGCCGTCCACATGCCAATACGCCTATCTCACATCCCGACATGATCCTCTACGGTGGTGGCACCGCTTCGACGAGGGCCCGACGACCCGACACCCAAGGAGTCCCGCGATGAGCCACGCCCACGAGACCGCCCACGAGCCCGCCCACGAAACCGCCGTCTACACCCACGGCCACCACGAGTCGGTCCTGCGCTCGCACCGCTGGCGGACCGCGCAGAACTCGGCCGCCTACCTGCTGGGCGAGCTGCGCCCTGGCCTGTCCGTCCTGGACGTGGGCTGTGGCCCCGGCACCATCACGGCGGACCTGGCGGAGCTGGTGGCCCCGGGCGGCCGGGTGGTCGCGGTGGACGCGGCGGCGGACGTGGTCGCACAGGCCCGGGCCCACGCGGCGGAACGCGGCCTGACCGGCATCGAATTCGGCACGGCGGACGTGCACGCCCTCGACTTCCCCGACGACAGCTTCGACGTGGTCCATGCGCACCAGGTGCTCCAGCATGTGGGCGATCCGGTGCAGGCCCTGCGCGAGATGCGCCGGGTCTGCCGGCCGGGCGGCATCGTCGCGGCCAGGGACGCGGACTACGCGGCGATGACCTGGTACCCGGACGCTCCCGCCCTGGACGACTGGCTGGCCTTGTACCGGCGGGTGGCCCGCGCGAACGGCGGCGAGCCGGACGCCGGCCGCCGGCTGCTGTCCTGGGCGCGGGCGGCCGGCTTCACCGAGGTCCGGTCCTCGGCCACGGCGTGGTGCTACGCCACGCCGGAGGAGATCACCTGGTGGTCCGAGCTGTGGGCGGACCGTACGACGGCCTCCTCGTACGCGGGGATCGCGACGGAGGGCGGCCATGCGACGCCGGAGCAGCTGAAGGCACTGGGTGCGGCGTGGCGGGAGTGGGCGGCCGAGCCGGATGCGTGGTTCTCGGTCCTGCACGGCGAAATCCTCTGCCGCGCCTGACCGCTACGCGGGGCTGTACGGGTCATCGATCCACGCCGCCAGTGCGACGGGATCCGGAGGCGAGCCCGTGACCGTGCTGACGCGGGCATGGACGACCCGGACGATCTCCGGGCAGCGGGTCAGCGCCTGCACCGCCGCAGCGGTTCCGGCGGGTCCGAGCGAGGCCACGGCACCGGGCATCCGCAGCGCGAGTCCGAGCCGGGCCCATGGCTCGGGTTGCCGCGGCTGCTGCGTCACCTGGTCGGCGGCGGCCCGGCGCGCCGATTCGGTCTCCCCGAGGAGGCGGGCCAGATCGGCGGGGTCGAAGGCGTCGCCGCTCAGCCTCCGGGCATCGGACCGCAGCCAGGCCGGGTAAGCCGCCGCCCGGCACAGCAGTGCCGTGTAGTCGTTGAGGGACGGCACGGCGGGGTCCGGGCACAGCACGTCGGCGAGTTGCAGCAGTCGAGGCCGACGGGACGAGCCGGACCGGCCGGACGACCACGCGTCGGCGAGTTCCGCCACGGCATCGCTCGGCGGGCGCACATGGTGCAGACGCCAGCGCATGCGGTGGGCCAGCGCAGCTTCCACAGCAAGCGCCGCCACATCGTCTGGCACCCGCGCATGGTCGGTCCAGGACGCGGCGCTTTCGCCCATCATCGCCGTGAAATCCCGTCCGGCCGCGGTGAGAAGCGGTGAGGAACACAGAACGGCGTACGCGTCGCGCGCCTGCATGCGCCAGTACAGCAGCTGGAACTGGGCGCGCCGCAGATCCTCCCTTTCCGCATGGTGGGTGAGCCTCCGCCAGAAATCGACCACGCCGAAGAAGGCGAAGATGCCGTCGAAGAAGCCGGGAAAGGGGCGAGGGTCGTCACGCCACGGGGCGTAGTACAAGGAACGGTGGTCCGGTGCTTCACCCGCTTCGTCGTACAGATCGGCGGAGTCCAGTACCGCGTTCAGCTTCATGTGCCGGAATTCGTGGACCAGGGTGACAGCGTGCTCCACGGCGTCGGGCGGGGAGCTGAGGACAGCACCTCCGAATGCGTCACTGGTGGAAATCGAGGTCATCACACCACCCGGTGTCGCGGGCCGGGGCGTGAGTGCGGTGAAGGCCGCCGCCAGTGCCTCGGCCTGCCCGGGATCGACACCCGCCAGCAGAACCCCCGCGCTACGGGTCAGCCCTCGCCAGCGGATGACGTCCGAGAGGGGCAGCCGGGAAGGCGCCACCGGGCCGTCCGTCTCGCGGTACGGATCCATGTCGTCCAGGACGATGTCGAAACGGCTGGTCGTCCCGACGGGCGTGAGCAGCCGGTGCACGGGAATCCAGCCGGGAGTGGACACCTCGCCCGGTCCCGGCGGCTGTTCCGGCAGCCACACCTCGGCCTCCGCGCTCCTGACCACGACCCCGTCCTCCGTCGCCACCACCTGCGCCCGGTCGGTCCCGGCCCGGCGCAGGTCGGCGACACCCAGGGTGGGCAGGAAGGCCAGGCCGTCGCGCAGCGGGAGCGGGAGGGTGAACGAGACCCCGGCCCTGATGGCCGCGGCAGCTGCCACGGCGTGCAGGTGGGGAAGGTCGGCGGATGCCGGGTCGGACGGTACGGACACCCCCTCGGGCAGGGTGTGCAGGGCTCGCAGCGCCCGGCTCAGCCACCGGCCGACGGGCGGGTGGAGCAGGACCTCGGTGACGGCCTCGGGGTCGGCGCGGTCGGCCTCCAGGAGGAGGGCGCGCACCTGCGGGACCTGCGGGACCAGCGGAAGCGCGGGCGCCGTGCCCGCGGGGTCCTCCGCCACCGCGCCTGCCCGGCGTAGGAGTTCACCGAGGGCCAGCAGGCGTGCAGCGCGCTGCCGGGCCCGGATCCGTTCGATCAGGGCGCGGTCTTCGGCGCCGGTCGCCAGCGCCCGTACGTCGGCGGGGGTGGGGAAGGCGGGCTCGGTTGCACGCTCCGGGGCGTCGCCCTGCCCGGTGGACACGGGGCGGTACGTACGGGAGGGCAATCCGCCGGATTCAGAGCGTGGCCGTGGCTGCTGCCGTGGCCGCGGGCTCGGCTTCGGTGCGGGAGCGGACTCCGAAAACCCTCCGCTTCCGGGATTGGCTCCGCCACGGCTCTTCCGGGGCTGGAGGAACCGGGACAGCATCCGTGCCGTGGCCGGATCCGAATCGGCGTGGTGACCCTCGGGGGCGAGTGCCTCCTCGACCGACAGCGCCGTCAGATCGCCCACCGGGGTTCCTCCAAGGGGTGACCGAGGCTGCTCGGCGAGTTCGGCGAGTTCGGCAAGTTCGGCGAGCACTGTGGCGAGGTTGCGGGCGCAGACGGCGACATCGGGGTGACCCTCACCGAGCCGTCGCCGGCCTGCCTCCAGTGCGGTCCGGAAGTGCTCGGCCGCCAGATCGGGCCGGCCGAGCAGGTGCCAGACCGTCCCGAGCTCGTGCACGGCGGCGATGGTGTCCGGGTGATCCGGCCCGAGCCGGCGCTCGTTGATCTGCCGGATCTCGGTGAACTCGTCCCTGGCCCACACCAGACGCTCCCGATCCGACTCGTGGTCGCGGACGATGCGGGCGCGCTCGTGCCGGGCGAGGAGCACATCGGGATGGTCGGGTGCCAGGACCTCGTGGTACTCCCGCACCACGTCCTCGGCCATGCGCTCGGCTTCCTCGGCCTGCCCTGCGTCGCGCAGGGCACGCGCGAGGCTGACCCCCATGGCGAGCGCGTCCAGTTCGGCCTCCCCGCCCAGGGCCCTGGTCTGCCGTACGACCTCGCGCAGTTCGGCCAGCGCCTCCTCGAACCGACCGCGCCTGTGGGCCAGCGTGGCCAGGTCGTGCCGGATCCGCAGCACGCCGCGCAGGCCGGCCTGCGAGTCGCGTCGGCGCATGGCGAGCGCCGCGCCGAGCTCCGCCTCGGCGGCCTCGTACCGGCCGCGCTCCCGCAGGACCCGGGCCCGGCCGGTCCGGGCCGACTGCAGGTACGGATGATCGTCCTCCAGAGCGCGCTCGCAGGCCTCCGCCACCTCCTGGTAGAGCCGGTCCGCCTCGGTGAGGTCGCCGTTGTCGCGCAGCGCCCAGGCCAGGTGCAGCCGGGTCACGATGGTGGCGGGGGCGTCCTCACCGAGCAGGCGCGCCCTGATCGCCTCGACAGCCTGCAGCTCGGCGATGGCCTCCCCGTACATCCCCAGGGAGTTGTGGTACTGGGCGGTGCCGACGGCGGCCTCGGTGGCGGCGGCGACCAGGCTCGGCTCCAGGGCGTCACCGTCACCGAGGCTGTCCTCGCAGGCGGACAGCAGGACGCGGGGGGCGGTGCTGTGCGGTGCGATCGCCCGCCACATCGGCCAGTGAGCCGGGTTGGCCGACTCCAAGGGGCTGCTGACCCGGCGCATCAGAGCGGTGACGAGCTCCAGCATCCGCGACGCCTGTGCGGTGAAGTCGGGGTGGGCTCGGCTGGCGGCCCGGACCATGGGGTGAATGGTGATCCAGCGCAGGGGGCCGACGCCCCGTGCGTCCGCGGCATCGCGTCGCGTCACTTCGATGGTGATCAGCTTCAGCCCGGCCAGGCCCTTCAGAGCCTCTTGCAACTGCGGCTGTGTCGGTTCGCCGAAGAGCCCGCTCCGGGCGAGGAGCTCCGGATCGAGGAGTTCCTGGTACGGAATGGGCGCCGGCCCGAAGGCGGACAGCAACCGCAGCAGCGGGCGGGCCAGGTCGGATGCCTGCGGGGTGTCTTCGCCGCGCAGCAGGTCGAGGGAGAGTTCCCAGGTGCTCAGGAGCGCCCGACGGGTCCGCTCGTCCGGCCCAAGGTCCGTGTCCGGGTCGGAGGCCATGTCGGCCAGGCGTGCGTCGAGACTGTGGCGGTACGCGGCGAAGGTGTCCGGCGTCGGCTGCGACGGCCAGGGGTCGTCCAGTGCCCGGGCCAGGTAGGAGCCGGCGAGGTCGAGCGCGAGGGGGAGGCCCCCGAGGTGTTCGGCGAGTTCCCGGGCCTCCCCCGTGCTGCCGGCCTGTGGCGCCAGGTCGCACAGCACCTTCGCGCCGTCCTCGCTGGAGAGCAGGTCGACGCCGACCATGTGCACCCAGCTCCCCCAGCGTCCGCCGCGTGCCTCGCGGCTGGTGATCAGTACCGTGCCCCACGGGTGTGCCGGCGGCCGGAGCCAGCCGGCGCCGTCGGCCATGCGGTACGGCGGGACCGCCAGGACGGCCGGGTTGTCGACGTTGTCGAGGACCAGCAGCCATGGAGTCGTGAGGGCGTCGAGGTACTTCCAGAGCACGTCCGCCGGGTGGGCCGCAGCGAAGTCGGCCGCTCCGGCACCTGCGGCGAACGCCACCGCACGCAGCGGTCCGGACAGGCCTTCGCCGCCGGCTCCCGACACCCACCACACCCGGGTCGAGGCGTCCGCCAGCCGATGGGCCGTCTCCAGGGCGACCGTGGTCTTGCCGCACCCGCCCAGTCCCGAGAGCACCCAGACACCGGGCACGTCCCGGTCGCCGTTGCCGCGTGCCGCCATCGCACCGGTCAGTCCGGTCACCAGCTCGGTGCGTCCCCGCAGACGGCCCGACGCGACCCTGCGCTGTGGAACGGCCAGGGGAACGCCCGGCCCGGGCGGCGGCCACGCCTGTGCGTGCCCGTGCCCGATCCCGGAGCGCGTACGGTCGGGGTCCCGAGAGCCCGTCCACAGCGGTGGTACGCCGTTGAAGGTGAACCGGGCGCCGTCGCCCACGGAGCCGAGGGAGACGCCGCCTTGGTCTGCCCGCACGGTGAGATGCGCGAGCCCGCCGGGAGTGGCCGGCGTACTGGTGGGTGGTGGGCTGGGGGCGGCGGCCGGTTCGTTCAGCCCTGGGACGAATCCGGCACCGGAGGGTTGCTGATGCGCGCACCCCCGTTGATGACGCCCGCGGCGATCGCGCCCTTCTCGGCGCGAATGTTTACGTTGCCTCCGACGGCCAGCCCGCCCTGCCCGGCCGACGTTTCGCCCTGGGGGGTGTGCCGGGCCAGCAGGGCGCGCAGCTCTTCGGCGGCCTGGGCCCGCTCGGTGTCGCCCAAGTCCTCCAGGCGGGTTTCGATCCGGGCCTGCCAAGCCGCCACCTGACGGATGCGGGCCCGCTCCGCCTCGGCCGGGTCAGCGTCCGCGTCCGCGGCTTCCAGTTCGCCCGCGGTCTGGTCCAGACGCTCCAGTTCCGCCTGTTCGCGCTGCGGTTCTCCGCGGCCGAACCAGCGGGCGACCGCCTGCCTCAGCCCGGTCCACACGTCCGTTCCCGCGGCCTGCACCACTGCCAAGCCGCCCGCGGCGGCCACTGCCGTCAACGCCTGCTCCAGCATCCCCGTTCCCCCCTCAACCGAACAGTCGAACAGTCGAAGACCAAGCAATACCTCGCGCACGGTAGCGCCGCAGGAGAGGATCGCGCACCGTTACCGGCGGGTTACTGCGGGCGCATGCGGAAGTCGTAGCGGGCCGGGAGGGGGGCGTGGGTCAGGGAGGACCAGACCTCGGAGAGGATCTCGTCGCCCTCGCGGAGGTCAGGGACCTCTATGCCGTCCTCGAACAGCCGCCGGGCGGCGGCCACATGGCCCTCGGCGACCAGCAGCCTCGCCGCCAGCAGCCGGAAGCGCCCCTGCTCCCGCTGGCCAGGCCGGAGCCGGTCCCAGATCTCCCGCGCCTCCCGGGTCCGGCCCGCCGCCAGCTGTGCGGCCATCGCCTCCCGGCCGAGGGCCGATTCCGCAGCTGCCCAAGCCTCGCCGCTACAGGCCTCGCCACTCCGGCTCTCGGCCATCAGGCCCGCGAAGGCCTCCGCATACCGGTCCCCGGCCCGGCCGGGGTCGCCCGCCAGCCCGTCGGCCACCGCCAGGCAGCGCAGCAGGGGCCACCGGGCGGGGGCGAGGGGCAGGCCGCGTTCCCAGCTGCGGACCGCCTGGGCCACATCGCCCGCGTGCCATTGGGCGACGCCCAGGTGGTATTCCGTCAGCGGGTCGGCGGGGGCGGTCTCCAGCATGTCCCGCCAGTGCGGGGCGACCAGGCTGGGGCCCGGCGGGGCGGGGCGGTCCGGGGCGGGCAGCGCACCCGACCGCCAGAGCTCCAGCCAGGGGCGTTCCGCCTCGCCCACCTCCGCCTCCTCGAACGGGGTACCGGGCAGCTTGAGGCCGCCGCACAGCACCTCCAGTGCGCCCCAGCCCGATCCGGTGGCGAGCCGCTGCTCCGGTTCCCGGTCGGCGTACGGGCGCCAGGCCGCGTAGGCCGCGTCCACCCGTTCGCGGGGCAGGGCCGCCCCCAGGGCCCGCTCGGCCTCGCCGCGGGCTGCGGGCCAGTCCGCGCCGTGCACCGCGGCGGGGTCGGCGGCCAGCGGCCCGTACGCCTCCAGCCAGCTGAACTCGGCCCCGGCGTCCAGTCGTACGTGCTCCAGCTGGGTGCGGGCGAGGCCCGCCTGGATCTCCGCGTAGCCGGGGGTGCCCGGCTCGGTGAGCCATTCCTGCCAGCGCCGCCCGCCCCGGCCCGCGCCCCACACGAACAGCTTCCGGCCGCGCAGCAGCGCGGTGGAGGACTGCACCAGTCCGCGCCCCTCGGCATCCAGTGCGGCGATCCAGGGCCGGTCGGCGTCCTCGGCGGGCTCGTAGAACCAGTCGGCCGGGTACTCGCTGTGCAGCGGGTACGTCCGGTCCGCGCCCTCCCACTCCGGCACCGGGACCCGGCGCAGGCTGCGTTCGTAGCCGAAGTGCCAGGCCTGGTCGGCGGGGGCGAGCACCCGGATCCCGGGGGTCTCGGGGACGGCGATATTGGACCACCAGTAGACGGGCGCGGGCCGCTCGTGCGGGTTGCGGACACGGACTCCGACGTACAGGAACGGGGAGGTGTCCGGCAGCCACAGATCCACCTGGAACGGCAGGTTCCGCAGGCGTTCCCACTCCCAGAGCCGGACCATCGTGCCGCCGTCCGGGGCCGGCACGAGGGCTGCGTGCAGCGGCGCGCAGGACAGGGTGGTGTGGCCGGTCGCGCCGATGTTCCATTCGACGCCGCCGGAGAACCAGGCGCCGTTGAGGGCGAAGGCGGCGGGCTGGAACACCGGGTTGCGGTAGAGGAGTTCGCGGCCGGTGGGCAGCTGGACCAGCGAGTGGAGCCGGCCGCCGAGGCCCGGCAGCACGGTGGCTCTGAGGTGCTCGTTCTCCAGCACCACGGCCTCGAAGTCCGTCGCCGACCGCTCCCGCCGGTACCCGTCGTTGAGCCGCACGGGCAGCAGCGACCGCAGCGGCTCGTAGCCGATCTGCCGGGCCATGTCGCGGGGCAGGCCGGCGCGGGCCCGTTCGTCGAGGACGTGCACCTCGTCGAGGACACGGAGCGGCGGCAGCGGATTCTCGGGCCCGAGCGGGGCGGCGGGCAGCGTGAGGACGGCGCGACGCACGGTGGTGGCCATGGGGGAATGGAACACGCCGCGAGGGGCGGAGAACAAGAGCCGGGCGAACGCCGTGCGGGTGGCCCCGCCGGGACGGGGCTTGCCTCCGGCCGGACCCGGCCGAACCCCGGCCGGGACTGGTCGGATCCGGTCCCGACCGGACACAGTCGGTCGACGCCGGTCCCGGCCCTGCCCGGCCGGAACCGGGGTCGGGACCGGGCGAGGCCGGACCCGACCGGGCCCCTTCGGGGCCGGCCACCCCGTCAGGGGGTCGGGAAAGCCCCGGCCACCAGGTCGGCCAGCAGGGCTCCCGCGCTCCCGTCCGGGTCGAGATCGGGGTCGTAGATGGTGACGTTGAGCCCCACGCAGCGCGGCGAGGCCACCAGCACACCCAACAGCTCTGCCAGTTCGGCGGGGAGCAGGCCGTCCGGGTCCGGGCTGTCCACGGCCGGCATCACGCTCGGGTCGAGCACGTCGGCGTCCAGGTGCACCCAGAACCCTTCGGTCACCGGCGGGTGCAGCCCGTCCAGCGCGGCCTTCGCGACCGTCGCGGGCCCGCGCTCGCGGATCTCCCCGACGGTGGCCGTCCGGATCCCGAGCGCGCCCAGCTCGGCCAGGTCTTCGTCGCCGTCGCGTACGCCGAAGATCCGTACGTCGTCGTCGCGCAGGTACGGGGAGAGCCCCTCGATGTCGGCGAGGTCCCGCTGGCCGCGGCCGGTGGCGATGGCCAGCTCCTCCCCGCCGGCGGCCCCGACCGGCCCGTTGACCGCGGTGTTCCCGGCGTGCCGGAAGTCGGCGGAGCCGTCGATGGCGGCGAGCCCGTACCGGCCGAGTCGGCGCATGGCCAGGGAGGCGCCGAGCTGGATCGAGCAGTCCCCGCCGAGCACCACGGGGAACTCCCCGGCCCGCAGGTGGCGTTCGATGCGGTCGGCGAGGGTGACGGTGTACGCGGCGAGCCGCTCGGCGTGGAACACCCCGTCCCCGGCCTGCCAGGTGCCACGGTCGTAGCGGGGCGGCACCACGACCCCGCCCTCCCGGGCGCCGAGGCGCGCCAGCAGTCCTTGCTCGCGCAGGGCCCCGGCGAGCTTGTAGACGCCGGGGACGGTTCCCGGGGCGGGCGGGCGCAGGCCCAGGTTGGAGGGTGCGTCGATGAGTACGAGCGTTCTCATGCCCCCACTATGCCGCACCGGCCGGAGCGGGCCGGTCCGGCGGGATCACGGCGAACGCCTCGATCTCCAGGAGGAGTTCGGGGCGGAACAGGGCCGATACCTGGACCGCGGAGGATGCGGGGAGCCGGTCGGCGGGGATGACGGCGTCGCGGGCGGCCCGGACGGCCGGAAGATCGGCCACATCGGTGACGAAATACGTCAGCTTGACGACGTCCTCGAAGGAGGCGCCGGCTGCGGCCAGGCACCGGCGGAGGTTCTCGAACACCTGCCGGGCCTGCGCGGCGGCGTCGCCGGGGCCGACGACGGCGCCGCGCTCGTCGAGGGCGCACTGGCCGGAGACGGCGATGAACCGGCCGGTGCCGAAGGCGACATGGCTGTAGCCGGTGCCGGGGCTGACGCCGTCGGGGGCGGATATCCGGGTGATGTGATCACTGCTCATGCGCCCCGATCCTGCCAGCCCGGCCGGGGGCCGGGTGGGGCGGGCGGGCCGGAGCCGTGCCACGCGGCCCCGTCCGGCTGGGCTGCCCCCAGCCGGACGGGGCCCGGCGGGCGCCCCGGAGCCGGGCCGAACGCGTCAGCCGGCTGGGCCGACGGCCCGACCAGCGCCGGGCGCCTGACCGTTCGGACCTAGCCGACCGGCAGATCCCGCCCGGACCCGCCCAGGCGGGGCGGGACCGAACCCGGCCGGGTCGGACCCGGGCCAGGGCCGGGGCTGGGCGGACCGGCCTGGCCCGGACCGGTGCGAGCCCGGGCCAGGCGGGCCAGGCGGCCCAAGCTGGATGGGTCCGGCAGACCGAGCTCAAGGCAGGCGAGCCCGGCTTCGCCCCGGGCCGGGGCGGAGCCGGGTCGGGCGGCGAAGGTGGCTGGGCCAACTCCCCGCCGGGCGGGCCGAGTGGCCGGCGGCGGCCGGCCATGCGGGCCGCGCCGGGCAGGCCAGCTGGCGCGGACCTGCCCAGGCAGGGCGGGGCCAAACCGACCCAGGCCGGGCGGGGCCGGGCAGGCCGCGCCCGATCGGGCCCGGGGCCGGGCAGGGCCTGACAGGCCCCCGCGGGCCGATCCCGGCCCGGGTGGGCCGGCCCGGGCGGGCCAGGTAGTCCGGGTCGGCCAGGTGCGCCGTGTGGGCCAGGCCGGGCAGGCGGCCGGCTCGGGCGCCGACCGGCCGGGCGGGCCTAGCCGGCCGGCCCGGCCCGGGCCGGCCGGCCGGGGCCGGGCGGGTTCAGCCGCGGGAGCCGAGGAGGCCGTGGAGGGCGGCGCCGGATGCTGAGGGGGGGAGGGCTCGGGTGGGCGGGGTGGGTTCGGGGGTTGGTTGGGCCGGGCAGGTTGCGTCGGCGGCTCGGCCCGAGCCGAGGTACGCCGCGACCTTCTCGTCCAGGCACTTGTTCCCGCTGAGCGCGACCCCGTGGTTGCCGCCGCCCTGCTCCACCAGCAGCGCCGAGCCCGCCAGCTTCTCCCGCATGCTCACCGCGCCCGAGTACGGCGTGGCCGCGTCCTCCGTCGCCTGGACCAGCAGGGCCGGGGGCAGCTCGGTGTTGGTGATGTCCGGCGCCTCGAGCTGCTCGGTCGGCCAGAACGCGCACGGCGCGTTGTACCAGGCATTGTTCCAGGTCATGAACGGCGCCTTGGCGTGGGTGGCCCACATGTCCCGCCGCCACACGTTCCAGTCCCTCGGCCAGGCCGAGTCCCGGCACTGCACCGCGCTGTAGACGCTGTAGCTGTTGCCGGCCGCCGGGTCGACCGCGCCGAACCGCTCGTACGCGGCGACCAGCGGCGCCGGGTCCTTGCGTACCGCGAACGCGGCGAAGGCCTCCGCCAGGCTGGGCCAGTAGCCGTTGAAGTAGCCGCCCGGCAGGTAGGTGTCCTCCAGCTCCGCCGGGCCGACCTTGCCGCCGGCCGGCTCGGCGCGCAGCGCGTCCCGCATGGCGTACCAGCGTTCCTCGACGCCGGCCGGGTCGCTACCCAGCCCGTACTTCGCGTCGTACCGCGCCACCCACGCCAGGAACGCCTTGTGGCGGGCGTCGAAGGCGATGTCCTGGGCCAGGTTGTCCTGGTACCAGACGCCCGACGGGTCGACGACGGAGTCGAGGACGAGCCGGTGCACCCGCTTGGGGTGCAGCTTGGCGTACACCGCGCCCAGGTAGGTGCCGTACGAGTAGCCGAAGTAGCTGATCCGGGGGGCGGCCAGGGCCTGGCGGAGGAGTTCGATGTCGCGCGCGGCGGCGACGGTGCCGATGTGCGGGAGGACATCGGCGTGCCGGTCCGCGCAGGACTTGGCGAAGGAGCGGACCCGGTCGAGGTTGGCCTCTTCGTCGGCCGCGCGGTACGGCACTGAGTCCGGGCGTACGGGTGTGAAGTGCCCCGGTCCACAGTCGAGGGCGGGCTCGCTGCGGCCGACGCCGCGCGGGTCGAAGCCGATGATGTCGTACTGGGCGGCCACGTCCTTGGGCAGCGCGGAGGCGATGTACCCGGCCAGGGAACGGCCGCTGCCGCCGGGTCCGCCCGGGTTCACCAGCAGCGGGCCCTGGGACTTCGCGGCGGTGTGCGGGACCCGGGTGAGGGCCAGGGAGATCTTCCGGCCGGCCGGCTGCGCGTGGTCGAGCGGGACGCTCAGGGTGGCGCACTGGAGGTTCGGGTAGCGGGTGGTCGCACACTTCGTCCACTTCAGGGCGGCTGCCGCGGCTGCCGCGGCGGGCGCCGCCGGGGCGGCGGCGGTGACCGGGCTCGCCAGGGCGGTGGCGGCGGTGGCGATCGACAGCAGGACGGCGGCCCGCTTCTTGAAGGGGATCGTGCGGGAAGGGGAACGAGGGGGGATCATGAGGTGGGCCTCCCGGCAGAGGGTTCTGGGCGGAATCGTCCCGGAACCCGCCCCCGGAAGGCGGGATTGCCCTGCCTATTGGCCCGATCTGATGACTCTTCCGATCATTGCCCGGGCCGCCGCCGGGGTCACAGCAGGGTCAGCTGGGTGGGCCCGGCCGGGAGCGGCTCGGCGGGGCGTTCCGGCAGCACCGCCTTCCGGGCCGCCCCGCGCCCGCTCGGGCCGATGCCGAATTCGGCGGCCAGTTCGTGGACTTGGCGGGTGATGCGGCGCTGGTACCAGGTCGGCGCGTACGCCCCGCCCGCGTACATCCGTTCGTAGCGTTCGACCAGTCCGGGGTGGTGGGCGGCCAGCCAGGCCGTGAACCACTCGCGGGCACCCGGCCGCAGATGGAGTACCAGGGGTGTCACGGAGGTGGCGCCGGACTCGGCGATGGCCCGCACGGTGGCCCGGAGTTGCTCCGGCGCGTCGCCGAGGAAGGGGACGACGGGCGCCATCAGCACCCCGCATTCGATGCCGTGTTCGGTGAGGGTCCGTACGACGTCCAGCCGGCGGGCGGGTGAGGGGGTGCCGGGTTCCACGGTCCGCCACAGGGCGGTGTCGGTGAAGCCGACGGAGACGGAGATGCCGACCTCGGCGACCTCGGAGGCCTGCTGCAGCAGCTCCAGATCACGCAGGATCAGCGTGCCCTTGGTGAGGATGGAGAAGGGGTTGGCGTGGTCGCGCAGGGCTTCAATGATCCCGGGCATCAGGCGGTAGCGGCCTTCGGCGCGCTGGTAGCAGTCGACGTTGGTGCCCATGGCGATGTGCGCGCCGGTCCAGCGGGGGGAGCCGAGCTCGCGGCGGAGCAGATCGGGGGCGTTGGTCTTGACCACGATCTGGGAGTCGAAGCCGAGGCCGGTGTCGAGGTCGAGATAGCTGTGGGTGTTGCGCGCAAAACAATAGACGCAAGCGTGAGAGCAACCACGATACGGATTGACGGTCCATTCGAACGGCATCCGGGAGGCGCCGGGGACCCGGTTGACGATCGACCGGGCGCGGACCTCATGGAAGGTGATCCCGCGGAATTCGGGGGTGTCGAAGGTACGGGTGACCACGGCGTCCGCGCCGAACAGGGCGGCGGGGGCGGTGGGGGCGGCGGGTCCGGCCGCGCCCTCCGGCCGGCCCGGGCCGGCGGTCAGATTGTCCCAGCGCATGGCGCCTCCTCGGTAGCTCCCGACCGAGAATAGAACAAATGTTCCCATGATCGTGCGGGGGCGGGGCGGGGTGCGGTTTGGGGCCCGGGCGGACCGGGGAAACAGCCGCACAACTGCCCGGGGGGGGTACGGAGATGGCGGACTTCGGCTGGCTGATCCTGTTCGTGGCGGCGGCGGTGGGCTGGCCGGTGGCCGCGGCCCGGCGGATCCGGTCGTACCGGCTGCACCGGGCCCTGCCGGACCGGGCCGGGCCGGTCGGCGGCGTCCCGCTCACGGTCTACGAGATCGCCCAGCTGTACGGCGGCTCGCACTGGGTGGCCCGGACGGCGATCTGCCGGCTGTACCTGGCGGGCCGGATCACGGTCCGCAGCGACAAGCCGCTCGTGCTGACGGCAACCCGGACCGTGCCGGCCGCCCCGGCCGTCGCCCGGGGCCCGAAGGGCCAGGCCTGGGGGGCGATCACGAGCTCCGGAACGGTCATCGGCCCGGCGCAGACCGCCCGGGCGGCGGAGGCGGCAGCGGCCGACCCGATCGGGGCCGCCGTTCTCGCCCTCGCCCATGCCGATGGCACGGCCGTGGGCCGGCTGCTGGCGAACTCCGCCGCGGACACCGACGCGGTACGGGCCGTCCGCACCTCCCTGGTCCGGCGCGGACTCCTCGCCGATCCCGCCCTCCAGACGCCGGCCGTCCGCGCCAGGAAGGTGTTCGTCGCCGCCCGGGCCGGCACCCTGGTGGCGGCAGCCGCCGCGGTCGCCCTGGACCTGGCCTTCGGCCGGACCCACGGCCTGGCCCCGCTGGCCTGCTTCGCCATCCTGACCGCCGCCGTGGAAACGACGGTCCACCGGCGGGCGGGCTGGGTCCCGCTGGTGCGCTCCACCACTGCACCGGCCGAGCGGCTGATGCGCGAATCCGCCGCCGACCCGGACTGGCGCCCGGAACCGGAACCGGGCGAAGCACTCGGCCCGGCCGAGGCGGCCGTCCTGCTGGCCGTCGCCCGCGACTCGTACCGGGCCATGCCCAAGGAGCTGGCGGACGTACTGGTCCCGCCGCCACCCCCGCCGAGCACCGCCCGCCCCTCAACGCGCCGGTCGGGCCCCTGGCCCGGATCGGAAGCGCCCGGCCTCGGCGGCATCGCCGGATGCGGCGGTGGCGGTGGCGGCTGCGATGGTGGGGGCGGCGGCTGCGGAGGCGGTATCTGACGGCCTGCGGTGTGCCGGTACCCGACCCGGATTTGGGCACCTGCCCCGGAGGTGATTGGCTTGCCGCCGCAACGAGCGTTCACGACTGCTGGAGGAACAGGTATGGCGCAGGTCGAGGCCACCACGGAGCGGATCATCGCAGCCGACGCGGAGACGGTGTTCGACGCGCTGGCGGACTACACCGGCACCCGCGGCAAGCTGCTCCCCGAGCACTTCAGCGAGTACGAGGTACGCGAGGGCGGCGACGGCGAGGGCACGCTGGTGCACTGGAAGCTGCAGGCCACCAGCAAGCGCGTGCGGGACTGCCTGCTGGAGGTCACCGAGCCCTCCGACGGCCGGCTGGTCGAGAAGGACCGCAACTCCTCGATGGTCACCACCTGGACCGTGACTCCGGCGGGCGAGGGCACCTCCCGGGCCGTTGTGACCAGCGTCTGGAACGGGGCCGGCGGGATCGGCGGCTTCTTCGAGCGCACCTTCGCCCCCAAGGGCCTCGGCCGCATCTACGACAGCGTGCTCGCCAACCTGGCCGCCGAAGTCGAGGCCTGAGCCCCGCGGTTGGCGGCGGTTTTCCGACGGCGGTTGCCGACGGCGGCTGCCGCCGGAGCCGGTCTCACCGGTTCGAGTGATTTCGCGGCCCGGCCCTGCCGGGCCGCGCGCCACGCGGCAGGAGCCCTGGGCCCCCGCCCGCCCCCTGGATAGGCTGGGGCAGTCCGCGCTGTCGACCGGCGACGCGCACCGGCACGCACACCCGGGGGCCTGATGAAGATCCTCATCTCCGCCGACATGGAGGGCGCCACCGGCGTCACCTGGCCCGCCGACGTGCTGCCCGGGACTCCGCAGTGGGAGCGCTGCCGCTCCCTGTTCACCTCCGACGTCAACGCCGCCGCCCAGGGCTTCTTCGACGGCGGCGCCGACCGGGTGCTGATCAACGAAGCCCACTGGAGCATGCGCAATCTGCTGCTGGAGCGGCTCGACGAGCGGGTCGAGATGCTCACCGGCCGGCACAAGTCCCTCTCCATGGTCGAGGGGGTCCAGCACGGTGACGTCGACGGGATCGCCTTCGTCGGCTACCACACGGGCGCCGGCACCGAAGGGGTCCTCGCCCACACCTACCTCGCCAACTCCATCACCGGGGTCTGGGTCAACGGGGTCCGCGCCAGCGAGGGCCTGCTCAACTCCCATGTGGTCGCCGAGTACGGGGTCCCCGTGGTGCTCGTCACCGGCGACGACCTGACCTGCGCGGACGCCGCCGGCTACGCGCCCCGGGCCCGTACCGTCGCGGTCAAGGACCATGTGTCGCGGTATGCGGCGGTCTGCCGCACCCCGGCCCGGACGGCCGCCGACATCCGGGCCGCCGCCAAGGAGGCCACCGCCCTGGCGGTCCGGCACGATCCGGTGTCCGGCGGCCCGTTCACCGTGGAGCTGGAGTTCGACGCCGAGCACCTGTCGATGGCGGCGACCGTGGTACCGGGCGTGGACCGGACGGGTGAGCGCAGGGTCGCGTACAGCAGCCCGACGATGTTCGAGGGAATCCGGACCTTCAAGGCGGTCACCACGATCGTCTCGGCCGCCGTGGAGGAGCAGTATGGCTGACATGCACACCGAAGAGATCTCCCGGCAGGTCAGCCCTCCGGAATCCCCCGTGGACGCGACGGCCTTGGAGGAGGTGGTCGAGTTCACCTCCGGGCTGATCCGCATCGACACCTCCAACCGGGGCGGCGGCGACTGCCGGGAGCGGCCCGCCGCCGAGTACGCCGCCGAGCGGCTGGCCGCCGCCGGGCTGGAACCCGTCCTGCTGGAGCGGACCCCGGGCCGCACCAATGTGGTCGCCCGGATCGAGGGCACCGATCCGTCCGCGGACGCCCTGCTGGTCCACGGCCACCTGGACGTGGTCCCGGCGGAGGCCGCCGACTGGAGCGTGGACCCGTTCTCCGGCGAGGTCCGCGACGGGGTGGTGTGGGGCCGCGGCGCCGTCGACATGAAGAACATGGACGCGATGGTCCTGGCCGTCGTACGGGCCTGGGCCCGGGCCGGCGTCCGGCCGCGCCGGGACATCGTGATCGCCTTCACCGCCGACGAGGAGGACAGCGCCGTCGACGGCTCCGGTTTCCTCGCCGACCACCACCCGCACCTGTTCGAGGGCTGTACGGAGGGCATCAGCGAGTCGGGCGCGTTCACCGTGCACACCGAACGCGGCCGGGCGCTCTACCCGATCGCCGCCGGCGAGCGCGGCACGGCCTGGCTGAAGCTCACCGCGCACGGCACGGCCGGCCACGGCTCCAAGCCCAACCGGGCCAACGCGGTCAGCCGGCTCGCGGCGGCCGTGGCCCGGATCGGCGAGTACGAGTGGCCGGTCCGGCTGACCGACACCGTCACCGCCTGCATCACCGAACTCGCGGCGCTGGACGGCCTGTCGGTGAACCCGCGCGGACCGGGTTTCGACCTGGACACCGTCCTCGCCAAGATCGGCCCGGCCGCCGCGCTGGTCGAGGCGACGGTGCGCAACAGCGCCAATCCGACCATGATGAGCGCCGGCTACAAGCTGAACGTGATCCCCGGCCATGCCACCGCCTATGTGGACGGCCGGATGGTGCCGGGCGGCGAGCGCGAGTTCATCGACACGCTGAACGCCCTCACCGGCCCGGACGTGGAGTGGGAGTTCCACCACCGCGAGGTGGCCCTCGAGGCCCCGGTCGACGGGCGGACGTACTCGATCCTGCGCGAGTCCGTCGAGCACTTCGACCCGGACGGGCACGTGGTGCCGTTCTGCATGGCGGGCGGTACGGACGCCAAGCAGTTCTCCCGGCTCGGCATCACCGGCTACGGCTACTCCCCGCTGAAGCTGCCGCCCGGCTTCGACTACTGGTCGCTGTTCCACGGGGTCGACGAGCGGGTCCCGGTCGACGCCCTGCACTTCGGGGTCCACGTCCTGGACCGCGCGCTGCGGGCCCTGTGATGCACCCCGGCGAACCGATGCACGCCGGTGAACCAGACGGGCCCGACGGGCCGTACGGCAGCTGGCCCTCGCCCATCGACGCCGCGCTGGCCGCCGCGCTCGACGGGCGCCCCGAGTACGTCGGCACGCTCGGCGGCGAGGTGTGGTGGACGGAGCCCCGGCCCGCCGAGGGGGGCCGGCGGGCCCTGGTCCGGCTCCGGGCCGAGGGCGGCCCGGAGGAATCGGTTCTGCCCGCACCGTGGAACGTCCGCAGCCGGGTCGTGGAGTACGGCGGCCGGCCCTGGACGGGGGTGCCGCGCGGCGAGCGGGGACCGCTGGTGGTGTTCGTGCACTTCGCCGATCAGCGGCTGTACGCGTACGAGCCGGACGTGCCGGGGGCGGTGCCGTGGCCGCTCACCCCGCTGTCCGGGGTCGGCGGCGGGCTGCGCTGGGCGGACCCGGTGGTGCGCGGTGCCGAGGTGTGGTGCGTGCTCGAGGAGTTCACCGGGCCGGCCCCGACGGATGTGCGCCGGGTGCCGGCCGCCGTACCGCTGGACGGGTCGGCGGCCGAGGACCGGTCCGCGGTCCGGGAGCTGACGGACGACCGGCACCGGTTCACCACCGGGCCGCGCATCTCCCCGGACGGGCGGCAGGCGGCCTGGCTGGTGTGGGACCACCCGCGGATGCCGTGGGACGGTACCGAGCTGAAGCTCGCCGAGGTGACGGAGACCGGCGGGCTCGACCGGATCCGGACCGTCCTCGGCGGCCCGGAGGAGGCCGTCGCCCAGGTCGAATGGGCTGCGGACGGCAGCCTGCTGGCGGTCAGCGACCGCAGCGGCTGGTGGAATCCGTACCGGGTCGACCCCGGCACGGGGGCGGCGGTGAACCTGTGCCCGCGCGAGGAGGAGTTCGGCGGGCCGCTGTGGAAGACCGGCCTGGGCTGGCTGGCGCCGCTGCCGGCCGGGCCGGTGGCCGTGCTGCACGGCCAGGGCGCCTCGGTGCTGGGGATACTGGATCCGGAGACCGGGGACCTGGTGGACGTGGCCGGGCCGTGGACCGCCTGGCAGCCGACCCTGGCCGTGGCCGGCTCGCGGGTGTACGGGGTCGCGGCGAGTCCGCGCAGCGGGTACGAGGTCGTGGAGCTGGACACGGCCACCGGCTGGGCCCGGGTGGTCGGGGGGCGGCGCGCGCAGCCGGTCGACCCCTCCTATTACCCGGAGCCGCAGAGCCGTACCTTCCTCGGCCCGGACGACCGGGAGATCCACGCCCACGTCTACCCGCCGCACCACCCGGCCCGCCGGGCCCCGGCCGACGAACTGCCCCCGTTCGTGGTGTGGGCGCACGGCGGTCCCACCGACCACGTGCCGCCCGTCCTGGACCTGCACATCGCGTACTTCACCTCGCGCGGCATCGGCGTGGTCGAGGTCAACTACGGCGGCTCCACCGGCTACGGCCGGGCCTACCGGGAGCGGCTGCGCGAGCAGTGGGGCGTGGTGGACGTGGAGGACTGCGCGGCGGTCGCCCGGGCGCTGGCGGCCGAGGGCACCGCGGACCCGGACCGGCTCGCCATCCGGGGCGGCAGCGCGGGCGGCTGGACGACGGCGGCCTCGCTGGCCGCCACCGAGCTGTACGCGTGCGGCACGATCATCTACCCGGTGCTGGACCTCCGGGGCTTCGCCGAGGAGACCCACGACCTGGAGTCCCGCTACATCGACTCCCTCGCGGGCCCGCCCGACACCCTGGCGGTCCGCTGCCGCGAGCGCTCCCCGCTGGCCCGCGCGGACCGGATCACGGCCCCGTTCGTGCTGCTCCAGGGCCTGGACGACGTGGTGTGCCCGCCGGCCCAGGCAGAGCGCTTCCTGGCCGCCTTGCGGGACCGCTCGGTTCCGCATGCGTACCTGGCCTTCGAGGGCGAGGGCCACGGTTTCCGCCGGGCGGAGACGATGATCCGCGCACTGGAGACGGAACTCGCGCTGTACGTGCGTACATTCGGCCTCACCCGCACGGACGTCCCGCCCCTCGACCTGGCCGGTCCGGACCTGGCATAAGCCCGGACAGGGCCTAGCCTTTGCCGATGGCTGATCTTCCGCTGTACCTCACCACCGGCCCGCGCGTGGGGCTGCGCCCCTTCCGGCTCGAGGACGGTCCCGAGTTCACTGCCCGGGTCCGGGAGAGCCGCGAGCTGCACCGGCCGTGGCTGTCCCCGCCGGACACGGAGGCGGAGTACGAGCCGTACGCGCGGCGGCTGATCGAGGAGGAGGCCCGGGCCGGGTTCCTGGTGTGCGAGCGGGCGAGCGGGGGCATCGCCGGGTTCATCAACATCAACAACATCGTGTGGGGCGCCTTCCGGTGCGGGGCGCTGGGCTACGGCGCATTCGCGCAGGCGGCCGGCCGCGGCCTGTTCGCGGAGGCGCTCGGCCTGCTCGTCGGCTACGCCTTCGAGGAGCTGGACCTGCACCGCCTGGAGGCCAACATCCAGCCCGCCAACACCGCCTCGATCGCCCTGGTCCGGGGCCGCGGCTTCCGCCTGGAGGGCTTCTCCCCCGACTTCCTGTTCATCGACGGCGCCTGGCGGGACCACGAGCGCTGGGCGATCACCCGGGAGATGGTGGCAGCGCCCTGAGCGCCCCGGTCGCCGTGACCGCCAGGCGGGGGTGGGACTGGGCGCGGAGCAGGACCTCGCGGGCGCGTGGGTCGGCGAGGGTGCCGAGGCCCTCGACGCAGGCCAGGGCGATTCGCCAGTACGGGTCGTGGGGGGACAGCAGCCGGGTCAGGGTGGCGATCAGGGCCGGGGCGGATTCCGGGGCGCGGAGGGCGGTGAGGAGCCGGACCGGCTGGAGGGCGTAGGCGGTGCGCAGGGGGTTGGTGGCGAGGGCGGCGGCGGCCCGGGCGGTGCGCGGGTCGCCGAGGACGGCGAGGGCTTCGGCGGCGGTCGTGCAGCGGGGTGGGTCCCGGTGGTTGAGGAGCAGGACCAGCGCTTCGAAGGCGCGCCGGTCGCCGGCCAGGCCGAGCCGGTAGGCGGCGAGTTCCCGCGCCCAGAGGGGGAGGCCGCCGGCGGTGAGCGCCTCGGCCAGCTCGTCGGGCGGGGCCGCGGCGAGCCGCTCGTACTCCGCCGCCCCGGCGGACTGGTCGGACTCGGCGGCCTCGGCGCGAAGCCGTTCCAGCGCAGTCATCCGCCCACGATAGGGGGTTGGGGCGGGCCCCGTCGGTCTCCGCCCGGACTCCAGCCGCCCGCCGGTCGGTTGTGCACGTCACACCTCCGCGGCTCTGGCCAAGCGGTTACCAGTGGGGTTACTCTCGCGTCAGCAGGAGCGGCCTGGTGACGCAGCCGCCCCCGCGTCGGTCGGTTCGGCATGTCTGTACGGCGGGCGCCCCGGGACAGGGCCCTTCGCCGCAGCACCGTCATGCATCGCGTAACGCGTATCGCGTATCCCGCATCGCCCCGCCCGCGCACACCGCACCCTCGCATCTCGCGCACGGCAGTCGCGCCCCTCTCTTCTTCGCGCATGCCCGCTGCCCGCTCAGCCGTCACCCCTTTACCCTCACTGGAGTCCTGTCATGGACCTTCCGTCCACGTCCGGTCAGCCCACCCTTCAGACCGTTGCCGTCGTCGGCCTCGGCACGATGGGCACCGGCATCACCGAAGTCCTCACCCGCGCCGGCCACGAGGTCATCGGCATCGATGTGAGCGAGGCCGCCGGCCGCGCCTGTGTCGCCGCGCTGGAGAGCGCGACCGCCCGGGCCGTCGCCAAGGAGCGGATCACCGAGGCGGAGCGCCGGGGCGTGCTGTCCCGGCTGCGCACCTTCACCGATCTGCAGGCCGCCGTGCACGCCGACCTCGTCATCGAGGTCGTGCCGGAGAACTACGAGCTGAAGCAGCAGGTGTTCCGCGAGCTGGACGCGATCGTCCGGCCCGACACGATCCTGGCGACCGGCACCAACGCCCTGTCCGTGACCCGGCTGGCCGCCGAATCGCAGCGCCCGGAGCGGGTGATCGGCCTGCACTTCTTCAACCCGGCGCCCGCGATGAAGCTGGTCGAGGTGGTCTCCTCGGTGCTGACCGCGCCGCCTGCCGTGGAGGCGGTCACCGCGCTCGCCCGGTCGCTGGGCAAGGAGCCGGTCGCGGTCGGCGACCGCCCCGGGTTCGTCGCCGACGGGCTGCTCTTCGGCTACCTCAACCAGGCCGCCGCCATGTACGAGTCGAAGTACGCCTCCCGCGAGGACATTGACGCGGCGATGAAGCTGGGCTGCGGTCTGCCCATGGGCCCGCTCGCCCTGCTCGACCTGATCGGTGTGGACACCGCGCGGACCGTCCTGGAGGCCATGTACGCCGCCTCCGGCGACCGGCTGCACGCCCCGGCGCCGATCCTGGGCCACCTGACGGAGGCGGGGCTGACCGGCCGCAAGGCGGGCCGCGGGTTCTACACGTACGAGGCGCCCGGCAGCCCGGCGGTGGTCCGGGACGCGCTGACCCCGCTGGAGGGCTCCGGCCCGGTCGCGGGCCGTCCGGTGCGCTCGGTCGGCGTGGCCGGCTCCGGCACGATGGCGAGTGGTATCGCGCAGGTCTTCGCGCAGGCCGGCTTCGAGGTGGTGCTGGCCGCCCGCAGTGACGAGAAGGCCGCTGCGGCGAAGGCGGCGATCGGGAAGTCTCTGGCCCGGGCGGTCGCCAAGGGCCGGCTGTCGGAGGAGGCCGCCGGGCAGACCCTGGACCGGATCACCCCGGCCGGCTCCCTGGACGCGTTCGCCGAGGTCGACCTGGCCGTCGAGGCGGTCGCGGAGGACCTGGCGGTGAAGCAGGAGCTGTTCGCCGCGCTGGACAAGATCTGCAAGCCCGGTGCGGTGCTGGCGACCACCACCTCCTCGCTTCCGGTGATCGCCTGCGCCCGCGCGACCTCGCGCCCGCAGGACGTGATCGGGATGCACTTCTTCAACCCGGCGCCGGCGATGAAGCTGGTCGAGGTGGTCCGGACCGTGCTCACCTCCGACGATGTGCACGCCACGGTCCGGGAGGTCTGCGCAGCGGTCCGCAAGCACGCGGTGGACTGCGGGGACCGGGCCGGGTTCATCGTGAACGCGCTGCTGTTCCCGTACCTGAACAACGCGATCAAGATGGTGGAGACGCACTACGCGTCGCTGGACGACATCGATGCGGCGATGAAGCTGGGCGGCGGGTACCCGATGGGGCCGTTCGAGCTGCTCGACGTGGTCGGCCTGGATGTCTCCCTCGCCATCGAGAAGGTGCTCCACAAGGAGTTCCGCGACCCGGGTCTGGCCCCGTCCCCGCTGCTGGAGCACCTGGTGGCGGCGGGCTGCCTGGGCCGGAAGACCGGCCGCGGATTCCGTGAGTACGCCCGGCGGTAACCCGCGGGCCCACGAGCCGGATGCGTGGGGAGGGCTGCTCGGGTCCGCCGGACCCTCACGGCGGACATACCCTCCCGAGCCCAGTGCGGGCTCTCCCCCGCATCCGTCCCACCCCTCGGGCCAGGACAGCCCTCGGGCGCGCGCCCCGGCGCGCATGCAGTACGTTCGCACTATGTCCCAGCCCGCCAAGACCCAGGCCCGTGCCGCCACGGCCTCCTCCGATGCCCCGGAGAGCGCCGCCGGCTCCCGGGCCGCCGCCCAGCGGCTCAAGATGCGCCGCGAGCTCGCCACGGCGGCGATGGAGCTGTTCGCGACCAAGGGGTACGAGGCGACGACGGTCGACGAGATCGCCGCGACGGCCGGGGTGGCCCGGCGTACCTTCTTCCGTCATTTCCGGTCCAAGGAAGAGGCGATCTTCCCGGACCACGACGACACCCTGACCCGTGCCGAGGCGGTCCTCGACGCGGCCCCGGCCCATGAGCACCCGCTGGACACGGTCTGCCGGGGCATCAAGGAAGTCATGAAGATGTACGCCGCCTCGCCGGCGGTGTCGGTGGAGCGGTACCGGCTGACCCGTGAGGTGCCGGCCCTGCGGGAGCGCGAGATCGCCTCGGTGGCCCGGTACGAGCGGCTGTTCACCCGCTATCTGCTGGCCCATTTCGACGAGCAGGACCACCACGACGGCAACGACGATCCGCTGCTGGCGGAGGTGGCGGCGTCGGCGGTGGTCACGGCCCACAACCACGTCCTGCGGCGCTGGCTGCGGGCGGGCGGGCAGGGGGATGTGGAGGCGCAGCTGGACCACGCCTTCGCGATCGTACGGAAGACCTTCGGCACCGGGATCGGTGCGGGCCGGGCGCTGGGCGCGATGGCCGAGCCGGCCGGGCAGGGCCGGCCGGTTCCGGCCGAGGCGCCGGAGGCGGTGGTGCGGACCGAGGGTGAGGTGCTGGTGACGGTGGCCCGCACGGACGCCCCGCTGGACGAGGTCATGCGGACCATCGAAAAGGCACTGCGCAAGACCTGAGCCGACCTGACGTCGACCTGACACAAACGCGACACGCGTCACAGTGGCCGCTCCCGTTCCGGGGGCGGCCACTTCCGTTTGTCCAAGTTGCCCCTACTGGCGGGTAACTCTGATCGATCATCGCTCATCTGCGCAGGTCAATCGGCAAATGAGAGAAAGTTTTGGCACGCGGTGCCTTGTCGAGTGACACGGGGTGCCATACGTTGGGCTCGTCCGGATGTCCCCGCGGTCCACGCTCACCACGGCTCGGAACGCGCCCCGGATGCCTGCGTCACCAGGCACCCCTCACGCCCCACCACAGGCGTCACTCGCACCACGCGCAACACGCACCGCCGAACCGACGGCACACACACCACACCACAGACACGAACTTCTTCAGCGCACCCTCATTCAGCGCTCGCCGGAGGTACTCCCGTGAAGGACATTCTGGACGCGATCCAGTCGCAGGCCGCTACCGCCGACGACTTCGCGGCCCTGCCGCTCCCCGACTCGTACCGCGCGATCACCGTGCACAAGGACGAGACGGAGATGTTCGCCGGGCTCACCACCCGCGAGAAGGACCCGCGCAAGTCCCTGCACCTCGACCAGGTCCCGGTCCCCGAACTCGGCCCGGGCGAGGCCCTGGTGGCCGTCATGGCCTCCTCGGTCAACTACAACTCCGTCTGGACCTCGATCTTCGAGCCGGTGTCCACCTTCAGCTTCCTGGAGCGCTACGGACGCCTGTCGGAGCTCACCAAGCGCCACGACCTGCCGTACCACATCATCGGCTCCGACCTCGCGGGCGTGGTCCTGCGCACCGGCCCCGGCGTGAACTCGTGGAAGCCCGGCGACGAGGTCGTCGCGCACTGCCTCTCGGTCGAGCTGGAGTCCTCGGACGGCCACAACGACACGATGCTCGACCCCGAGCAGCGCATCTGGGGTTTCGAGACCAACTTCGGTGGGCTGGCAGAGATCGCACTTGTGAAGTCCAACCAGCTGATGCCGAAGCCGGACCACCTCAGCTGGGAAGAGGCGGCGTCCCCGGGCCTGGTCAACTCCACCGCCTACCGCCAGCTGGTCTCCCGCAACGGCGCCGGCATGAAGCAGGGCGACAACGTCCTGATCTGGGGCGCGAGCGGCGGCCTCGGCTCCTACGCCACCCAGTTCGCGCTGGCCGGCGGCGCCAACCCGATCTGTGTGGTCTCCAGCCCGGAGAAGGCGGACATCTGCCGCTCCATGGGCGCCACGGCGGTCATCGACCGCAACGCCGAGGGCTACAAGTTCTGGAAGGACGAGCAGACCCAGGACCCCAAGGAGTGGAAGCGCTTCGGCAAGCGCATCCGCGAGCTGACCGGCGGCGAGGACATCGACATCGTCTTCGAGCACCCGGGCCGCGAGACCTTCGGTGCGAGCGTCTACGTCACCCGCAAGGGTGGCACCATCACCACCTGCGCCTCCACCTCGGGCTACATGCACGAGTACGACAACCGCTACCTGTGGATGTCCCTCAAGCGCATCATCGGCTCCCACTTCGCGAACTACCGCGAGGCGTGGGAGGCCAACCGCCTGATCGCCAAGGGCAAGATCCACCCCACCCTGTCGAAGGTCTACTCGCTGGAGGAGACCGGCCAGGCCGCGTACGACGTCCACCGCAACCTCCACCAGGGCAAGGTCGGCGTGCTGGCGCTGGCCCCCGAGGAGGGTCTGGGCGTGCGCGACCACGAGATGCGCGCCAAGCACCTCGACGCGATCAACCGCTTCCGCAACGTCTGAGTCGGCTCAAAGGCCATAAGGATCGCCTGAGATGACAGAGCGCCAGAAGGACCGTCCGTGGCTCATGCGGACGTATGCCGGCCACTCCACGGCCGAGGCGTCCAACGAGCTGTACCGCCGCAACCTCGCCAAGGGCCAGACCGGCCTGTCGGTCGCGTTCGACCTGCCGACGCAGACCGGCTACGACCCCGACCACATCCTCGCCCGCGGCGAGGTGGGCCGGGTCGGGGTCCCGGTCTCCCATCTGGGCGACATGCGGCGGCTGTTCCAGGACATACCCCTGGAGCAGATGAACACCTCGATGACGATCAACGCCACCGCCATGTGGCTGCTGGCGCTCTACCAGGTGGCCGCCGAGGAGCAGGGCGCGGACATCTCCAAGCTCCAGGGCACCACCCAGAACGACATCGTCAAGGAGTACCTCTCGCGCGGGACGCATGTCTTCCCGCCCGGGCCCTCGCTCCGGCTGACGACGGACATGATCGCGTACACGGTCAACCACATCCCGAAGTGGAACCCGATCAACATCTGCAGCTACCACCTGCAGGAGGCGGGGGCCACTCCGGTCCAGGAGATCTCGTACGCGATGTCCACCGCGATCGCCGTGCTGGACTCGGTCCGCGATTCGGGGCAGGTCCCGGAGGACCGGTTCGGCGAGGTGGTCGCCCGTATCTCCTTCTTCGTGAACGCGGGCGTCCGGTTCATCGAGGAGATGTGCAAGATGCGCGCCTTCGGCCGTATCTGGGACCAGGTCACCAAGGAGCGCTACGGCATCGAGAACGCCAAGCAGCGGCGCTTCCGGTACGGCGTCCAGGTCAACTCGCTCGGGCTGACCGAGGCACAGCCGGAGAACAACGTCCAGCGCATCGTCCTGGAGATGCTGGCCGTCACCCTCTCCAAGGACGCCCGCGCGCGGGCCGTGCAGCTGCCGGCCTGGAACGAGGCGCTGGGCCTCCCCCGCCCCTGGGACCAGCAGTGGTCGCTGCGCATCCAGCAGGTGCTCGCCCATGAGAGCGATCTGCTGGAGTACGAGGACATCTTCGCCGGATCCCACGTCATCGAGGCCAAAGTCGACTCCCTGGTCGCCGACTGCCTGGCCGAGATCGACCGGATCCAGGAGATGGGCGGCGCGATGGCGGCCGTCGAGTCCGGCTACCTGAAGTCCCAGCTGGTCTCCTCGCACGCCGAGCGGCGGGCCCGGATCGAGGCCGGCGAGGACAAGATCGTCGGCGTGAACTGCTTCCAGCAGACCGAGGAGAACCCGCTGACCGCCGACCTGGACGGCGCGATCATGACGGTGGACCCGGCGACGGAGGCGTTCACCGTCGAGCGCATCGGCCGCTGGCGGTCCGAGCGGCAGGAGTCCTCGGACCGGCAGGGGAACGGCGATCCCTTCGTCTTCCCCACCACCCGGCAGGCCCTGGAGCGCCTCAAGGAGGCCGCGGCCGGCACCGAGAACCTGATGGAGGCCACCCTGGAGTGCGCCCGCGCGGGTGTCACCACCGGCGAATGGGCGAACGCCCTCCGCGAGGTCTTCGGCGAGTTCCGAGCCCCCACCGGGGTCTCCTCGGCCCCGGTCGCGGTCACCGCCGAGCCGGGCACCCCGATGCACGAGGTCCGCGAGAAGGTGGCGCGGACGGCCGAGGAGATCGGCGCCGGCCGGCTGCGGCTGCTGGTGGGCAAGCCCGGCCTGGACGGGCACTCCAACGGAGCCGAGCAGATCGCCGTACGGGCCCGTGACGCCGGCTTCGAGGTGGTCTATCAGGGCATCCGGCTGACGCCGGAACAGATCACATCGGCAGCCCTGGCGGAGGACGTGCACTGCGTGGGACTGTCCATCCTGTCCGGCTCGCACAGTGCGCTCGTGCCGGACGTGCTCGAACGCCTCCGCCTGGCGGGGGCGGAGGACCTGCCCGTCATCGTCGGCGGCATCATTCCGAATGCCGACGCGGCGGAGCTCAAGGCCGCCGGAGTCGCCGCCGTGTTCACCCCCAAGGACTTCGGCATCACGGAGATCATCGGCCGTATCGTCGACGAGATCCGCAAAGCACACAAGCTTCACCCCCTGGCAACTGCTTCAAGCACGGAGGTCCCCGCATGACCACGCCCCTGTCCCCCGTCAACCGTCTGCGCCCGCGCCGCTCGTGCCTCGCGGTTCCCGGTTCGAACCCGCGGTTCCTGGAGAAGGCACAGGGCCTGCCGGCCGACCAGGTCTTCCTGGACCTGGAGGACGCGTGTGCACCGCTCGCCAAGGAAGGCGCCCGCCACACCATCGTGGACGCGCTGAACAACGGCGACTGGACGGGGAAGACCCGCGTGGTCCGGGTGAACGACTGGACCACCCACTGGACCTACCGTGACGTGATCACGGTCGTCGAGGGCGCGGGCCAGAACCTGGACTGCATCATGCTGCCGAAGGTTCAGGATGCCCAGCAGGTGGTGGCGCTGGACCTGCTGCTGACCCAGATCGAGAAGACCATGGGCTTCGAGGTCGGCAAGATCGGCATCGAGGCGCAGATCGAGAACGCCAAGGGCCTGGTGAACGTCGACGAGATCGCCGCCGCCTCGCCGCGGCTGGAGACGATCATCTTCGGCCCGGCCGACTTCATGGCCTCCATCAACATGAAGTCGCTGGTCGTGGGCATGCAGCCGCCCGGCTACCCGGCGGACGCCTACCACTACATCCTGATGCGGATCCTGATGGCCGCCCGGATGCACAACCTCCAGGCGATCGACGGTCCCTTCCTGCAGATCCGCGACGTGGACGCGTACCGCGAGGTGGCCGGCCGGGCCGCCGCGCTGGGCTTCGACGGCAAGTGGGTGCTGCACCCCGGCCAGGTGGACGCGGCCAACGAGGTCTTCTCCCCCTCCCAGGAGGACTACGACCACGCCGAGCTGATCCTGGACGCGTACGACTGGTGCACCTCCGAGGCCGGCGGCAAGAAGGGCTCGGCCATGCTCGGCGACGAGATGATCGACGAGGCCAGCCGCAAGATGGCGCTGGTCATCGCGGGCAAGGGCCGCGCCGCCGGCATGCAGCGCACCACCAAGTTCGAACACCCCTCGACTGAGAAGACGGCGGAGGCCTGAGCCATGCAGTTCGGACGCACGTACGAAGAGTTCGAGGTCGGCGCGGTCTACAAGCACTGGCCCGGAAAGACCGTCACCGAGTACGACGACCACCTGTTCTGTCTACTCACGATGAACCACCACCCGCTCCACATGGACAGCAATTACGCGGAGAACACGACCGACTTCGGCAAGAACGTGGTCGTGGGCAACTACATCTACTCGCTGCTGCTGGGCATGTCCGTCCCGGACGTCTCCGGCAAGGCCATCGCCAACCTGGAGATCGAGTCGCTGCGGCACGTGGCGCCGACCTTCCACGGCGACACCATCTACGGCGAGACCACGGTCCTGGACAAGACCCCGTCGAAGTCGAAGAACGACCGCGGGATCGTCTACGTCGAGACCAAGGGCTACAAGCAGGACGGCACCCTGGTCTGCGTCTTCCGGCGCAAGGTGATGGTCCCGACCGAGACGTACATCAAGGAGCGCGGCGGCGAGCAGCCCGGCCGCCCCCAGCTGAAGGAACAGGGGAAGTAGCCATGGCACGACTCGCCCAGACCGCCGGGCTGACCGACGTCCAGCAGGAGATCCTGAAGACCGTCCGGGAGTTCGTCGACAAGGAGATCATCCCGGTCGCGACGGAGCTGGAGCACCGCGACGAGTACCCGCAGCAGATCGTCGACGGCCTCAAGGAGCTCGGCCTCTTCGGGCTGATGATCCCGGAGGAGTACGGCGGCCTGGGCGAGTCGCTGCTCACCTACGCCCTGTGCGTGGAGGAGATAGCTCGGGGCTGGATGTCCGTTTCGGGCATCATCAACACCCACTTCATCGTCGCGTACATGCTCAAGCAGCACGGCACCCAGGAGCAGAAGGACTACTTCCTCCCCCGGATGGCGCTGGGCGAGGTGCGGGGCGCGTTCTCGATGTCCGAGCCGGCCCTGGGCTCGGATGTGTCGGCGATCACGTCCAAGGCGGTGAAGGACGGTGACGAGTACGTCCTGAACGGCCAGAAGATGTGGCTGACCAACGGCGGCAGCTCCACCCTGGTGGCCGTCCTCGTCCGAAGTGACGAAGGACACCCCGAGGGCACCGCGCCCCACAAGTCGATGACGACCTTCCTCGTCGAGAAGGAGCCCGGCTTCGGTGAGGTCCGTCCGGGCCTGACCATCCCCGGCAAGATCGACAAGATGGGCTACAAGGGGGTCGACACGACCGAGCTCATCATGGACGGACTGCGCATTCCGGCCAATCGTGTCCTGGGCGGGACCACCGGCCGAGGGTTTTACCAAATGATGGACGGCGTCGAGGTCGGCCGCGTGAACGTGGCGGCGCGTGGCTGTGGTGTCGCGCAGCGTGCGTTCGAGCTGGGTGTCTCGTATGCCCAACAACGTCACACTTTCGGGAAGCCGATCGCTCAGCACCAGGCCATTCAGTTCAAGCTGGCCGAGATGGCTACCAAGGTCGAGGCCGCCCATGCGATGATGGTCAACGCAGCACGCAAAAAGGACTCCGGGGAACGAAACGACCTCGAAGCAGGGATGGCGAAGTACCTCGCCTCCGAGTACTGCAAGGAGGTGGTGGAGGACGCCTTCCGGATCCACGGCGGATACGGATTCTCCAAGGAGTACGAGATCGAGCGGCTCTACCGTGAGGCGCCGATGCTGCTCATCGGTGAAGGTACCGCCGAAATCCAGAAAATGATCATTGGGCGACGCCTGCTCGAGGAGTACCGACTGCAGGGCTGAACGTCCCGATTCGCCACCCTTTGGGAGCGAAAAGGGTCACATCCAGTCACTGGCCTTCGGTCATCGACTCGGCTTCTGGCTTGCCCAGTTGTTGCGCGCAACCGATAGCATTCCAGTAAAGCCGCCGTCCCGTCCCCCCGTTTACGGCGCGGCAATCCCTCGCTACGAAGGTCATCCATGCCCCACAGCCAAACCTCTGCACCTCGCGACAGCCGTTCCGGCGTACGCCTCGCGCGCGGAGCATCGCCGTGGCTTCTGCCGACCGTCGCCGCCGCGGCGCTCAGCCTGACCCGGGCCCGCAAGTCCGGACGCTGGGCCGCGGCGGCCGTGCCCACCACCGCACTCGCGGCGGGCATGCTGTGGTTCTTCCGCGACCCCGAGCGAGAGATCGCACAGGGCCGGGTCATCTCCCCCGCCGACGGTGTGGTGCAGAGCATCATGCCGTGGAAGGACGGACGGACCCGCGTCGCGATCTTCATGAGCCCGCTGAACGTCCACGTCAACCGCGCGCCGCTGGCCGGCACGGTGACGTCCGTGGAGCACATCCCCGGCGGATTCGTCCCGGCGTTCAACAAGGAGAGCGAGAACAACGAGCGCGTTGTCTGGCACTTCGACACCGAGCTCGGCGACATCGAGATGGTGCAGATCGCGGGTGCGGTCGCCCGTCGGATCGTCCCCTACGTGCCGGCCGGCACGAAGGTGGAGCAGGGCGAACGGATCGGTCTGATCCGCTTCGGCTCGCGCGTCGACATCTACCTCCCCGAGGGCGTCGAGGTCGCGGTCGAGGTCGGCCAGGCCACGACCGCGGGGGTGACCCGAATTGACCGTGACTGATCCCGAATCACCGGCGAGCCGTACCGATCACAGCGACCGCACCGACCGCACCGACTGGGTGCCGGAGGCGGCGCCCGCGGAGGCCGACAGCGAGGAGATGCCTCTCTCGCTGCGGCTGTCGATAGCGGACACCCTCACCCTCGGCAATGCGACCTGCGGGTTCATGGCGGTGTACTTCACCACCACCGGAATCCTCATCCCGCACCTCACCGGCAGCACCGAGACGGGCATGGCCCGCCACAGCGCCGCGACCGCGGTGATACTGATACTGCTGGCGGCGGTCTTCGACCTGTTCGACGGGCTCGTGGCGCGCAAGCTCCGCAGCTCGCCGATGGGCGCTGAGCTGGACAACCTGTCCGACCTGATCAGCTTCGGTCTGGCGCCGGCGTACTTCGTGCTGGTCTACGGCATGGTCGCCGACGACGCGCACCAGAAGGTGTCGGCGGTGGCGGCGATCGTGGTGCTGCTCGCCGTGGTGCTCAGACTCGCGAGATTCAGCTGCGTGACGATGAAGGACGGCATGTTCCAGGGCATGCCGAGCCCCTTCGGCGCGCTGACGGTCGTCTCGATCGTGCTGCTGGAGCTGCCGTTCGTGCCGACCCTGCTGGCGATCATCGGGGTGGCCTGGCTGATGGTGAGCCGGGTCGAGTACCCCAAGCCGCGAGGTGTCCTCGCGGCGGCGATGCTCAGCTGGATCGTCGGAGCGATGGGGCTGCTGGCGGCGTGGGCGTTCGACGCGCCGGGCGGTCAGCTGCTGCTGCAGACGGGCTGCGCCCTGCAGATCGTGTTGGCGGCGACCATTCCGCTGTTCGCGACGACGCGGCGGGTGAACACCTTCCGGCACAATCGCCGTGAGGCGCGTGCCACGCAGGTTCCGTAGCCTGCGGCTACGGACACGAGAGGGGCCCGGACGCCAATGGCGTCCGGGCCCCTCTCGTTTGTCCCGGCGGCTCCGGCAGGCCCGGCGGGGCTCCGCCGGAGCCCCCGGGGCTCCGCCCCGGACCCCGCGCCTCAAACGCCGGCGGGGCTGAAACCGGTCAGCCGGAGGGGGTGAAGTTGCGGGCTGCCGGGGCGACTGTTGCTTCCTTGATTACCTTCAGGCCGCCCGGGACCTTTTCGTCCGGCTTCATGATGATGCTCTGGCGGGTGGACGGGGTCTTCGGGTCCGAGAAGTCGTGGGTGATGCCGAAGCCGCTCTCGTACGCCTTCAGGCCGAGCAGCGCCTTGCCGACGCCCTCCCGGGTGAGGTCCTTGTCGGCGCAGGCCTTCTTCAGGACCTCCCCGTACATGCTCGCCGCCGTCCAGCCGGCCACCACCCCGTTGTCCAGCCCCGCGCCCGGGTACTCCGCCTTGTACGCGGCGGCCAGACCCGCCGGGCCCGGCTCCTCGGAGCCGATCGGCAGGGTGGAGGCGGCGACGTAGTAGTCCTTCTGCAGGGCCGCCCCCGCCGGGGTGGCCAGCAGCTGCGGGGCGTAGGCCGAGTTGTTGCCGACGAACGGGACGTTCCAGCCGCCCGCCGCCGCGACCCCCACCAGCGAGGCCGCCTGACGCGGGCCCGCACTGATCACCACCGCCTTCACCCCGGCCTGCTTCAGCGCCGCGACCTGCGCCGTCATATCGTTGTCGGTCGGTTTGATCTTCTGCTCGAACACCGTGAGCCCGGCCTCCTTCGCCGCGTGCTTCGCGCCGGCCAACGCGTTCTCCCCGTAGTCGCCCTCGAAGTAGACGTGCCCGATCTTGTCCCCGGAGGCGATCCGCTTCTGGTCGAGCAGCCAGCCGATGGCATTGACCGTCTCGATGTCGTACGTCGCCCCGACCGTACGGATGTACGGGCTGCCCAGCAGCGAGGCGGACCAGGCCTGCGGGACCACCAGGCCCTTGTCCTGGCCGTCGATGCGCTCCTTGACCGCGGCCACGAACGGCGAGCCGATGAACTGCGCAAAGCCCAGCACCTTGGGCTCCAGCTCCGTGTACGCGGCCAGCGCCTTCTGCGGGTCGTAGCCGTGGTCGCGTACGGTCAGCTCGATCTTCCGGCCGCAGATGCCGCCCGCGGCGTTGGTCTGCTTCGCCCACAGCTGCTGCGCCTGGGTGACGCTCTTGCCGAGCGAGGCGTAGACCCCGGTCATGTCCGTGAGCACGCCGAGCTGGATGGCGGAGTCGGAGACCCCGTCGCCGGTCTTCACCCCGCCGGCACCCTGCTGGTCCTTGTCCGAGCTGCCGGCCTTGCTGCTACAGCCGGCAGCGGCGCCGGCGACGGTGAGGACCAGCGCGGTCGCCAGGGCCGCGGTGCCGAATCCGGATCTCTTCACGCTTGCTCCTTCTTCGAAGGTGTGAGGCGGGTGAGGGCGGTGATACGCATGGCGGTGATACGCATGAGGCCGCCGGGCAGGAACAGCACGACCAGGACGACGGCTGCGCCGTACAGGTAGCGGGAGGCCTCGCCCGGGGAGACCCCGCCGGTGCCGGGGGCGGACACCAGCGGGAGGGCGTCGCTGTAGCGGGTGAGCAGCTGGGGCAGCAGGGAGACGAAGGCGGCGCCGACGACGGCGCCGGCCACCGTGCCCAGCCCGCCGATGACGATCATGGCGAGGTATTCGAGGGACAGGACCATGCCGAAGTAGTCGGGCACGGTCCGTTGGAAGACCAGGGCCAGCAGTACCCCGGCCAGTCCGGCGTACATCGAGGACAGGACGAACACGGCAGCCCGGTAGCGGGCCACCGGCACGCCCATCACCCCGGCGGCGATGTTGTGGTCGCGGATGGCGTTCATGGCCCGGCCGGGGCGGCCCCGGAGGATGCCCCGGGCGAACAGGGCACAGGCCAGCAGGGCGGCCAGGGCGACGTACCAGAGCTTCTCGGCGGACTGGAACGGCACGGCGGCGATCACGGTCTCGGTGTCGTCGAAGGTGAGGCCGAGGAGGGACAGCGGCTCGACGGAGCGGCCGTTGAACCCGCCGGTCAGGCTGGTGGCGTTGAACAGCACGTGCTGGCCGATGAAGATCAGGGCGAGGGTGGCGATGCCGAGGTAGGCGCCGCGCAGCCGGCCGGCGATGGGGCTGAACAGCCCGCCGACCGCCCCGGTGAGGGCGACGGCCAGGACCGCAGCCAGCCAGCTGGGCAGCCCCAGGCCGACCAGTTCGTGGCCTCCGGCCTTCGTACCGTCCCCGGCCAGGGCGCAGTAGCCGTACGCGCCGACGGCGAGGAAGAAGGCGTGCCCCATGGAGAGCTGGCCGGTCGCCCCGGTGAGCAGGTTGAGCCCGATGGCCCCGATGGCGGCGGCGATGGCGAACAGGCCGGCCTGGAGCCAGAACCGGTCCAGATAGAAGGGCAGGGCGAGGAGCACCACGGCTCCGGCAGCCCACAGGGCCCGGCGAACAAGGTCAGACACGCGCCAGCTCCTTCGTACCGAACAGGCCGGCCGGGCGGATCAGCAGGACCACGACCATCACCAGGTAGGGCGCGAGATCGCCGATCCCGCGGCCGAGGAAGGTCAGCTGGCTCTGGTAGCCGGTGGCCAGGGCCTCGGTGACGCCGACGATCAGGCCGCCGGCCAGCGCCCCGGTGGTGGAGTCGAGGCCGCCGAGAATCGCGGCCGGGAAGGCCTTCAGGGCGGCCAGCGAGGTGGACCGCTCCAGGCCGGGGGTGGGGAACACGGTCAGGAACAGCGCGGCAACGGCGGCCAGCGCCCCGGCCACCGCCCAGGCGGCGAGCGAGACCCGGCCCAGCCGGACGCCCATCAGCGCGGCGGTCTCCGGCTTCTCGGCGGCGGCGCGCATGGCCACGCCCCAGGAGGTGTACCGGAAGACCAGCAGGAAGACGGTGATGAGCAGGCCGGCGGCGAGGATCGCGGCGATCCGGGTCTGGGCCAGGGTGACCGGTCCGAGGTGGACCACCGCGCTGCCCCAGGGGTCGCCCAGCGAGAGGACATCGGTGCCGATGCGGCGGGTGAGGTCGGTGATGAGCAGGATGTCGACGCCGATGGTGACGATGGCCAGGACGCTCTGGTCCTGGCCGCGGTAGCGGCGCATGACGAGGAACTCGATGCCCGCGCCGACGGCGGCAGCCGCGGCCACCCCGACCGCGAGCGCGGGCCAGAAGCCGAGCTCCTCGTGGAGGGTCGCGGTGACATAGCCGCCGGCCAGCAGCAGCGAGGCGTGGGCGAAGTTGACCACCTCGGTGGCCTTGAAGATGACCACGAAACCGAGCGCGATCAGGGCGTAGACGGAGCCCATGGACAGCCCACCGAGCAGCAGTTCGAGGAAGGTGCTCATTCCTCCTCCCCCAGGTAGGCCCGGACCACGGCCGGATCGTTCTGCACCTCGGCCGGGCTGCCCCCGCCGATCCGCTTGCCGAAGTCGAGTACGGTCACCGCGTCTGCGAGCCGCATCACCACCCCCATGTCGTGTTCGACCAGCACAATCGAAATGCCCAGTCCGTCGCGGACACCGGCGATGACGGCGGCCGTGCGCTGCCGCTCGTCGGCGGTCATCCCGGCGACGGGCTCGTCCAGGAGCAGCAGCCGGGGCTCCATGCACAGGGCCCGGGCCAGCTCGACGAGTTTCTGTTTCCCGTACGGGAGGGAGCCGGCGGGCGCCGCGAGGTCGCCCTCCAGGCCGACGAAGGCGGCGATCTCCCGGACCCGCTCGCGGTGCCGGCGGTCCTCGCGGGCGGCGGCGGGCAGCCGCAGCCCGGTGGCGAGGAACCCGGACCGCATCAGCCGGTGGCGGCCGAGCAGCAGGCTGTCGGCGACCGTGGTGTGCGGGGGCAGGGCCAGGTTCTGGAAGGTCCGGGCGACACCGAGGGCGGCCACCGCGTGCGGGGCGAGGCCGGTGAGCTCGGTCCCGCCGAACCGGACACTGCCGGAGGTGGCCCGGTACACCCCGGAGAGCACGTTGAAACAGGTGGACTTGCCGGCCCCGTTGGGGCCGATGACGGCGTGCACACTGCCGGGTGCCACGGTGAAGGAGACCGCGTCGAGGGCGGTGAGCCCGGCGAACCGGACGGTGACGTCGGCGACGACGAGCTCGGGGGGCGCGGTCTCGAGGGACGCAGTCTCTGCGCCAGTCTCTGCGCCGGCGCTGGTGCTCATGCGGACCACCTGCGCAGTTCCCGGGCGGGCCGGCGCGGGCCCGGCACCCCGGGCTCGCCAATGCCGAGGTAGCGGCGGCGGACCTCGTCGGAGGCCGCCAGCTCGGCGGCCGGGCCCTGCAGGGTGACCTCGCCGACCTCCAGTACGTACGCCTCGGAGGCCAGCCGCAGCGCCAGCGCGGCATTCTGCTCGACCAGCAGGACGGACGTACCGGCGGCATTGATCTCGGTGACCGTCTCGGCGATGGTCGCGGCCATCTTCGGAGCCAGCCCGAGGGAGGGCTCGTCGAGCAGCAGCAGGCGCGGCCGGGCCATCAGGGCCCGCCCCAGGGCGAGCATCTGCTGCTCGCCGCCGGACAGCAGCCCGGCCCGCTGCCGGGCCCGCCGGGCCAGCACCGGGAACAACTCGTGCACCCGGGCGAGCGAGGCGGCCACCTCGGCCCGGGACCCGGCCCGCGCACCCAGCGCCCCGGCCCGCAGGTTGTCCGCCACGCTCATCCGGGCGAACACCTGCCGCCCCTCCGGCACCTGCACCACCCCTGCGGCCACCACCTGGGCGGGGCTGAGCCCGTCCAGCGGGCGCCCGTCGAAGCTGATGCCTCCCCCGGTGACGGCGCCCCGGTGGAACCCCAGGGTCCGGGACACCGCGCGCAGCAGGGTGGACTTCCCCGCGCCGTTCCCTCCCAGTACGACGACCACGGCACCGGCCGGCACGTCCAGCGACACGGAGCGCAGCGCCCGCACCGGCCCATAGCCGATGGACAGCGCCCGCACCTGAAGCGAAGCCACGTCCTCTCCCTGCCTTTCCTTGTGCTGGTCCTTGCACTGGTCCTTGTGCTGGCGCACACACCAGCACCGGCCGGACCGCGCGTCCACGGCCCGAAGCCGAATCGCTGCCGATGACCAGCCGGAAGCGGGGTCCGGTTGTGCAGGCGCACAGACCTGCGGTCGCGGTCCATGACGGGGGTGGGGCCGGAGTGACATCCTCAGCGCCCATGGGCGGGCACAGAACGCGTACGGACGTGGAGTGGTCGGTCCTGCTGGGGGCCGCCGAGGTACTGATGGAACGGATCCCGGAGCTCACCGACCAGCTGATCGGCGACCTGGTGAAACATTCACCGCTGTTCGACCTGGCAGTACCGCGGGACGAGCACTGGCAGCAGGTCAGCGAGGCGATGCACTACGGCATCGAGGCCTTTGCCGCCCGCCGTTCCGAGCCGCGCAAGGACCTCGCGTACGCGGAGGAACTGGGCCGCCGACGGGCCGGCCAAGGCCTCCCGCTGGACCTGCTGCTGTACGCGTACCGGCGGGCCGGGCGGCTGACCTGGGAGGCCCTGCTGGACATCGTCACCGAACGGCATCCGGACGCCCTGCCGGTCCTGGCCCGTACGGCGGGCGCAATGTGGGCGGGCATCGAGCAGCAGGCGGCGGCCACGGCGGAGGCGTACCGGACCGCCGAGCGGGAAATGCGGCGGCGCAGCGACGAGCGGGTCCAGGCCCTGCTGGACGCGCTGCTGGAGGGCGAGGCCGGGGTGGAACTGGCGGCCCGCGCCGCCGCGGGCCTGGACCTGCCGGAGCAGGGGCGGTACGCGGTGGTGGTGCTGCCCGCCGACCGGCGGGATGCGCTGCACCGGATCGAGGCGGTCGGCGGGATGCGGCTGTTCTGGCGGATGCGGACGGAACGGGAACTGGCGGTGGTGGCGCTGGGCGCGTGCACCCTGGACGAGCTCGCGGCGGAACTGACCGACCGCTGCCCGGGCCCGGGCGGGATCAGCCCGGTGGTGGACGGCCTCACCGAACTCGGCCGGGCCCGCCGGCTGGCGGAGACCGCCCTGCGCACCTGCGGTCCGGAGGACCGCGCGCTGGTCCGCCTCACGGACCGGCTGCCCACCGCCCTGGTCGTCCGCCAGCCCGAACTCGCGGCAGAGCTCGTCGCCTCGGTCCTCGGCCCGCTGCTGGAACTGGACCCGGCGGACCGGGCGGTCCTGCTGGACACGCTGGACGCGTGGCTGGCCTCGGAGGGCTCGGCGGGCCGAGCGGCCACCCGCCTGTACTGCCACCGCAACACGGTCTTCAACCGCCTGCGCCGCCTGGAACAACTCACCTCCCACTCCCTCTCCCGCCCCCACGACCTGACCGCGCTTACGTTGGCCCGCGACGCGTACCGGCTGGCGACGGGGGCGGCGGCGGTGTGAGGGGGGCCTCGTCCCGGCGCGGGCCCGCTTTGCTGCTAACGCGGGTGTACGGGGCTCTTGGCGCGGGCCCGCTTCTTCGCCCCCCTCTCGGGGCCAGGGCGGGGCGGGGTTTCCCGCCCACCCCCGCGGGCTGCGGTCGGACGGAGTCCGGACGCCGGGCCGCGCTGCGGGGCCCCCGGCGTGGGCCCGCCCGGCCTGTTGAGCGGCACCCGCCGCTGGGCTGGCTGGGGCGGAAGCCCCGCTCTTCCTGCCATGCGGACGCGGGCGCGGAGCCCCGGCTTCGGGAACGGACGGGGCGAGGGACGTCCCCGCGCAGCGGCCCCGCCCGACTGCCGGGCGGCGTCCCGGGGTGGGGGTTTTCTCTTGGACGGGATCAGGTGGTGTCCGGGGGCTGCCCGTCAGTCCTCACTGTTCTTCCGTGTCCGTCCGGTCCCTCAAGGGCGCTCCTTCGTCGCGTCGCTTCGCGATGTCGCTGCGCTCCACCCTTGACCGACCGGCCGGCCCCGGAAAGACCAAGGACTGTCGGGCGGCCCCCGGGGGAGGGCCGGCATGGGGAACGTGTCCCAGATGCGGCCATGCGTATGCAGTGGGTCGGCGGCTCCCGCCCGACCGGCCGCCCTGTCGGGCGGAGAGCTCCATTTCCCCGAAGCCCCAGCCCATTTGGCGAGGCCAGACCATGGGGCGCGCCAAATCGCTACACGCTCCGGCCGGTTTAGCGTCTCCGGACCGGCCGTGGCCGGACATAAGCCGCCACCGATCGCTACACGCTTCTGCCGTCAGGCGACAGACGGACCGGCCGTGGCCGGACATAGACCGCCAACGGCCACTACGCGCTCCGGCTGGTTTGGCGTCCGAAGACCGGCTGTGGTCGGACACAAGCCGCCAACGACCACTACCCGGCGGCCCGAGACTGGTCGGCTTCTGGTGCGTTGCAGGAGAGGTTGTACCCAGTGAAGTCGGTGACCGGGACGTATCCGATGCGCTGGTAGAGGGCGTTGCTGGTGGGGTTGGCCGGGTTTGTGAACAGGACGACGTCCGTCGCGCCTGCGGCCAACGCAGCCCTGCTCACCTCGACCGTCACAGCGCCCGCATAGCCGCGGCCCCGGAGGTGGGACGGGGTGTAGACGGGGTCCACCCGGACCTGGCCTGCGACCATCGGGTTCACGCCCGCCATCGAGACGGGCACGCCGTCTGGGGTCTCCCAGAAGGTATAGCGCTTCTCGGCGAAGCGTGTGTCCTCCCAGGAAGCGGCGTCGATGGAGACGACTTCCCCGACGTCCGCGGCGAACTCACGGCACCAGCTCATGAGGTGCTCATGGTCCCACTCGCCCACGAGTCGGCCTCGGCCCGCTGGAACCGGCTCCGGCGGGGTGAGCGTGTGGAGTCGGTGGAGACGGCCCCGCCAGTCGCGTACCGGCGCCGCGCCCGTCTGCCGCTGCCATGCCTCGGCGAAAGCGGTGGCGGTGTCGTGGTCCGCGGTGACGCCGGTGAAGGAGTGTCCGAGCGCGGCCAGGTGGGCAGCGAGTGTGTCGGCCTGCTCGGGGGCGAGGGTGGTGAGGGTCAGGCGGCCACGTGGGGTGCGGTAGAAGATGGCGCTGACCTCGCCCCCTGACTCCAGTCGGCCGAAGACGGTGGCTCCGGAGCCGAATGCGCCCGCACCACGCGTTCGCAGTTTCTCGAGCGTTGTCAGCGGCGTGTTGTGCATGACGGGGCGCGAGCGCAGGAAGTCTCCGGCTCGGGCGAGGAAGTCGTCGAGGTCTTGGGCGAGGTGCCAGTCATCCGGGCGCATCCTTCATGATCCCTCATGTGCGCACCTCGCCGAGATGACAGGAGCGGGAGGCAATCGGTGGTGGTCGGTGGCGGCTTGTGTCCGCCCACAGCCGGTCCTCGGACGCCAAACCGGCCGGAGGGTGTAGTGGTCGTTGGCGGCCTATGTCCGGCCACGGGCGGTCTGAGGACGCTGAGACGGGAGAAGCGCGTAGCGATCGGCGGCGCCCCATGGTCTGGCCTCGCTAAATGGGTCCCGGCTTCGAGGAAATGGAGCTCTCCGCCCGCAAGGGCGGCCGGTCGGGCGGGAGCCGCCGTCCGGCCCTCCCGGATTCGGCCGTATCTGGGACACGTTCCCCATGCCGTCCCTCCCCCGGGGGCTTCCCGACAGTCCTTGTCTTTCCGGGGCGGACGGCGGGGGCAAGGGTGGAGCGCAGCGGAATCGCGAAGCGACGCGACGAAGGAGCGCCCTTGAGGCCGACGGCCGACACGGAACGACACTGGGACTGACGGGCAGCCCCCGGACACCACCTGATTCCGTTCAGGAAAAACCCCATACCCCCGGGCCCCGCCCCGCAACCGGCCGGGATCGCAGCCCGGGCGGACCGCTATGCGGAGCCTTCCCCGAAACCGGGGCTCCGCCCCAGCGGGGCAGGGCGGGTACCGCTCAACGGGCCAGCGGGCCCGCGGGGTGCGCCCCGGAGCTCCGAGTCCGGCTCTGGACTCCGCCCAGCGGAGGCAAAGCACCGCGCCCCCACCACCGGACTCCGTCTGACCGCAGCCCGCGGGGGCGGGCGGGAAACCCCGCCGCACCCCGGCCCCGAGAGGGGGGCGAAGAAGCGGGCCCGCGCCAGGAGCCCCGTATACCCGAGCACGGGGCCCCGTATCCTTGATGTCGGAAAACCGCCAGCCGCGGCACCCTTACTCCCCGGATGCTGGATCCATGCACACCGACACCGAGCGTTGCGTCAGGGCCGTCCAGTCGAAGGACGCGCGGTTCGACGGGTGGTTCTTCACCGCCGTGCGGACCACCGGGATCTACTGCCGGCCCAGCTGTCCCGCGGTTCCCCCCAAGGTCGAGAACATGACCTTCCTGCCCAGTGCCGCCGCCTGCCAGCAGGCCGGCTACCGGGCCTGCAAGCGGTGTCGGCCGGACACCAGTCCCGGTTCGCCCGAGTGGAACGCCCGGGCCGATGCCGTGGCGCGGGCCATGCGGCTGATCCGGGACGGGGTCGTCGACCGGGAGGGCGTGCCGGGGCTGGCTGCCCGGCTGGGGTATTCGGCCCGGCAGGTGGAGCGGCAGCTGAACGCCGAGCTCGGGGCCGGGCCGCTGGCCCTGGCCCGGGCGCAGCGCGCCCAGACCGCGCGGCTGCTGATCGAGACCTCGGCGCTGCCGATGGCCGACATCGCCTTCGCGGCCGGATTCTCCTCCATCCGGACGTTCAACGAGACGGTGCGCGAGGTGTTCGCACTCGCCCCGGGTGAGCTGCGGGCCCGGGCCGCCCGGGCCAATGGTTCGGCCCCGTCCCAGACCCCCGGCACGCTGTCGTTGCGGCTCCCCTACCGGGCTCCGCTCAACCCGGACAACCTGTTCGGGCATCTCGCGGCGACGGCCGTACCCGGGGTGGAGGAGTGGCGGAACGGGGCCTACCGGCGGACGCTGCGGCTGCCGTACGGGACCGGGGTCGTGTCGCTGACGCCGCAGCCGGACCACATCGGCTGTCAGCTGGCGCTGACGGATCTGCGGGATCTGACGATCGCGATCAGCCGGTGCCGGTGGATGCTGGACCTGGACGCCGATCCGGAGGCGGTGGACGAGCAGCTGCGGTCGGATCCGCTGCTGGCGCCGCTGGTGGACAAGGCGCCCGGGCGCCGGGTGCCGCGTACGGTCGATGCGGCGGAGTTCGCCGTACGGGCCGTGCTCGGCCAGCAGGTGTCCACGGCGGCGGCGCGGACCCACGCGGCCCGGCTGGTGACCGCGTACGGCGAGCCGGTAGAGGATCCCCACCCGCAGGGCGGGCTGACCCACCTGTTCCCGTCGCCGCAGGCGCTGGCCGGGCTGGATCCGGAGGCGCTGGCGCTGCCGCGCAGCCGGCGGACGACGCTCACCACGCTGGTCGGGGCGCTGGCGGACGGCTCGCTGCCGCTGGGCATCGACAGCGACTGGGAGGCGGCGCGGGCGCAGCTGGCGGCGCTGCCGGGGTTCGGGCCGTGGACCACCGAGGTGATCGCGATGCGCGCGCTGGGTGACCCGGACGCGTTTCTTCCGTCCGATCTCGGGGTGCGGCGGGCGGCGGCCGGGCTGGGGCTGCCGTCCTCGCCGGCCGCGCTGACCGCCCGGGCGGCCGGCTGGCGGCCGTGGCGGGCGTACGCCGTCCAGTACCTGTGGGCGACGGACGACCACCCCATCAATCTGCTGCCCGCCTGACCGCCCCAGACTTCATCTTCTTCAGGAGAACGATCGTGAACAGCAAGCAGCACAGGCAGCACAAGCAGCACGCCGTCGTCAACAGTCCTTACGGGACGCTCACCCTGGTCGCCACCGAGGGGATCCTCAGTGGCCTGTACATGACCGGGCAGCGGCACCGGCCGCCGGAGGAGTCCTTCGGCCTGCGGGTCGATGCCGCCGAGGAGCCGTTCCCGGAGGTGGTGCGGCAGCTGACGGCGTACTTCGCCGGGGAGCTGACCGAGTTCGACCTGCCGGTCCGTCTCGAGGGCACCGAGTTCCAGCGCAGCGTCTGGGCGCAGCTCCAGCGCATCCCGTACGGCGAGACCTGGTCGTACGGAGAGCTGGCCGGCCGGCTCGGGAAGCCGAATGCCTCCCGGGCGGTGGGCCTGGCCAACGGGAAGAACCCGGTCGGCATCATCGTGCCCTGCCACCGGGTGATCGGGGCGTCCGGCAGCATGACCGGGTACGGCGGCGGGGTGGAGCGGAAGGAGCGGCTGCTGGCCTTCGAGTCGGGTGAGCGGACCGTTCCTAGTCAGTGAGCGGGAGTGAGTCTTGGGCCCACGTCCCGGCACTGCGCGCATCCCGAACGGTTGTGGATGCGCTGGTCTCCCGCGTTCCTCGTGTGGTTCCCGCTCGGGCGCGTGCATCGTGTGCACGGTCCGTGACGGGTGGGCGGGTTCCCTCACGCTCTTGGGTACCACGGTCGGCCTGGACGGTCCGATGCCCGCGACGATCACTCCGGTTGTCGCGGGGCGGTGCCGTCCGTCGCCGGATCGGGTGCCCGAGGGCGCGTCGTCCGATCGCGATACCGGCGGCATCGTGACGGGACATCTTTCGACGTGGGGTGACAAGCGGCTTCTGCCAGTGCTGGGCGCCCCACTGAGAGGTGTAAGCCGGATCAACCGCGACGATCGACAGACCGGCTTCGGCGGCCATGGAGACGAGCCGGGCCTTGAGCCTGCCGGTGGGCATGCCGGAGATGAGTTGCCGGAACCGCTTCTTGCGGCCGTGCTTCTCGCGGGTCTTCTCCGCTTGGAAGTCCAGATCCTCGATGGCGATGGCATTGACGCCGCGTCGTTTGGCCCAGTGCAGTACTTGGGTGATGGCGTGCCGGATCTGCGCGTCCCGGTGGTCCGCGGTGCCCGACAGGTCATAGAAGAACCGGTGCGGCTCACCCATCGGATTGCCGTGGGTGTCGAGGCGGTAGGCGGCGAAGTGGTCGGCGTTCGTATCGACGCCGATCACACCGCTCGTGAGTGCCGTCTCCAGCGGGATCGTCTGGATGACGGGGCGCTGCCAGGATGCGGTGAGGTACCAGCGCCCGCGCGGGGCGTCGTAGTGGATGCGGTAGGCGACGGCCCGGTTGCCGTCGATCCGGTCCCGCCATTCCCGGCCCCGGTGCGCGAAAGCGATGCGGGAGGCCAGGACGTACCGGCCAAGCTTGGAGTTCGCCAGGTGTGCCAGCGGCGCGGGCAGTTTGAGGGACACTTCACCGTCCGGGGTGACACGGATCGTCTCGTTCCCGAAGCGTTTGCCCGACTCGCCGTCAGCGGCCAGGAACCAGCGCTCCGCCTCCCACCGCTGCCGCCACTCGGCCTCGGTGAGCTGCACTGCCTGGAGGCTGCGCCGGTTGTTGAGCAGCTTTCGGCCGCCGCGCACGATGTGCACGACGCCGTTCTCCCGGTCGGCTCGCGCGACGTCGAGACGCTGCTCCAGGGTGTGCAGACGCCGGGACTTGTGGAACCACTCGCCCTTGCTGCGGTATCCGCCCGGTGCCCGCTTGCTGCCCTTGCCCCCAACCGGCTGGGACAGTCGGTGCATCAGCATGCGGACACCGGCCTCAAGGCTTTGGATGTGCGCGAGCTGGCAGCGGCGGGAGAGTGCCCACTG
>NZ_JBEOXT010000028.1:0-132252 GCF_040296685.1 Streptomyces sp. NPDC002054 | reverse complement strand
GCCGGGCCGGGCATTCCGGCACCGGCTTCGGGCCCGGCCCCGGGCCCGGGCACCGGCCCGGCCGGGCCGGTGCCCGGGGCGGCTCCTGCCCGGGCAGCGGAGCCCGGCTGGGCGGATGTTCCCGGGCAGAGCGGCCCGCCGGCGGACGCGGACCCCCTCCGGGGCGCAGCTCCGGCCGCAGGAGCGGAGATCCCCCACCCCGCCCCTTCCCGAAACCGGGACTCCGCCCCGGACCCCGTCGCCGCCGCTACCGGCGCGCCCGCCGCCGCTGCGCGGCAGGCGGGGGGCTCCGCCCCCGAACTGGGTTTCGGCGCTGGCGCGCCAGGCGCTGCGCTGGAGGGCGTCGGCGGCTGCGCCGCCGAGGTTGCCGCTGCGCGGCAGACAGGGGGCTTCGCCCCCGAACCCGGTTTCGGAACCGGCGTTCCGGACCCCGCCGACGCCGCGACCGGTGCGCCCGCCGCCGCTGCGGGGCAGCCGGGGGGCTCCGCCCCCGAAACGGGTTCCGGCGCCGGCGCGCCGGGCGCTGCGCTGGAGGGCATTGGCGGCTGCGCCGCCGAGGCTGCCGTTGCGCGGCAGCCAGGGGGCTTCGCCCCTGCCTCCGCTGCCGGTACCGGCGCGCCCGCCGCCGGGGGCGGGGAGGGCGTTGCGTTGAGCCCCGTTGGCAGCGGCGCTGCTGCGCGGCAGGCGGGGGGCTTCGGCCCCCAGCCGCAGGCCGGGTGGCCCGGGGCCCCCGGGCTGGTCGGGGGGGATGTTGGCGTGTGTCGGGCCGTGGGGTGGGTGTTGCGGGACTACGTTGTCGTGCCCACGCTCGACGACGCCGAGGCCCTGGTCGCCGAGCGCCCCGAGCTCATGGCCGTGACGCACGACGGCGACGTACTCGGCGCGCACCTCGCGCACGGCGGGTCCGCCGGGGTGCCGAGCCTCATCGAGGTGCAGGCCGCCGTTGACGAGGCCGCCCGGGAGCTGGCCGGGCTCGAGGTCCGGTGCGTCGAGCTGGCCGGCGTACGGGTGGCGGCCGAGCAGCGGCGGAAGGCCGCGGCTGCGCTCGTCGAAGAGCTCGCCGAGCGGCGCCGGGAGGCGGAGCGGGCCCGGGCCGGGGTCGCCCAGCAGCTCGGCCGGCTCGCCGGCCAGGCGAAGGGCGCAGCCGGCGAGGCCGAGCGCAGCGCAACGGCCGCGGCGAAGGCCCAGGACGCCCTGGACCAGGCGCTGATGGAGGTCGAGGAGTGCGCCGAGCGGCTCGCCGTCGCCGAGGAGATGCCGGTGGAGGAGGAGCCGGACACCGCCGTCCGGGACCGGCTCGCCGCCGACGGCGCCAACGCCCGGCAGACCGAGATGGAGGCGCGGCTCCAGCTCAGGACCCACGAGGAGCGGGTCAAGGGGCTGGCCGGCCGGGCCGACGGTCTCGACCGGGCCGCCCGCGCCGAGCGCGAGGCCCGCGCCCGGGCCGACCGGCGCCGGGCCCGGCTGCGCCACGAGGCGGAGGTGGCCGCCGCCGTCGCCGACGGCGCCCGCCAGCTCCTCGCCCACATCGAGGTGTCCCTGCAGCGCGCGGACGCGGAACGGCAGGACGCCGAGTACGCCAAGGGGTTGCGCGAGCAGGAGCTCGCCCTGGCCCGGACCCGTGGCCGAGACCTCAAGGGCGAGCTCGACAAGCTGACCGACTCGGTGCACCGCGGCGAGGTGCTCGGCGCCGAGAAGCGGCTGCGCATTGAGCAGCTGGAAACCCGGGCGCTGGAGGAGCTCGGCGTGGAGCCCGCCGGCCTGGTCGCCGAGTACGGCCCCGACCAGCTCGTGCCGCCCTCCCTGCCCGCCGAGGGCGAGGAACTCCCGGAGGACCCGGAGCACCCGCGCAACCGGCCCGGGCCGTTCGTCCGGGCCCAGCAGGAGAAGCGGCTGAAGGCAGCCGAACGGGCCTACCAGCAGCTCGGCAAGGTGAATCCGCTGGCCCTGGAGGAGTTCGCCGCATTGGAGGAGCGCCATAAGTTCCTGAGCGAGCAGCTCGACGACCTGCGCAAGACCCGGGCCGACCTCCTTCAGGTCGTGAAGGAGGTCGACGAGCGCGTCGAGCAGGTGTTCACGGAGGCGTACCGGGACACCGCCCGCGAGTTCGAGGGGGTCTTCTCCCGGTTGTTCCCCGGGGGCGAGGGCCGGCTGATCCTGACCGATCCCGACAATATGCTCGCCACCGGTGTGGACGTCGAGGCCCGCCCGCCGGGCAAGAAGGTCAAGCGGCTGTCGCTGCTCTCCGGCGGGGAGCGCTCGCTGACCGCCGTGGCCCTGCTGGTGTCCATCTTCAAGGCGCGGCCCAGCCCGTTCTACGTGATGGACGAGGTCGAGGCCGCGCTCGACGACACCAACCTCCAGCGGCTGATCCGGATCATGGAGGAGCTCCAGGAGAGCTCACAGCTGATCGTGATCACGCACCAGAAGCGGACCATGGAGGTCGCCGACGCGCTGTACGGCGTATCCATGCAGGGCGACGGGGTCTCCAAGGTCATCAGCCAGCGCCTCCGCTGAGGGTTGGTTCAAGAAGTGAACGTTGCGGCGGATTCGGAAACATCTCTGTCAGGTATTGACTTCAGGAACTGAACACATAGGCTCGCTCCGCTGTCTCCCGACTTCGGGTGGTGCAAGATCTTGAACTGTGCGCCACTGTGAGGACGGACAAAACCCCCACGGAGCGCACCTTGACCAGCACAGAGCAGGCGTCGGCCTCGGGCGGCGAACCCACCCCTCGTCCCGAGCACCTCGGCCATGTCATCTTCATCGCCGCGGCTGCCGCGATGGGCGGATTCCTCTTCGGCTACGACAGCTCCGTGATCAACGGCGCGGTCGAGGCCATCCGCAGCCGCTTCGACATCGGCTCCGAGGCTCTCGCCCAGGTGATCGCCGCCGCCCTCATCGGCTGTGCCATCGGCGCCGCCACCGCCGGCCGGATCGCCGACCGGATCGGCCGTATCCGCTGTATGCAGATCGCCGCCGTGCTCTTCACGGCCAGCGCGCTCGGCTCGGCCCTCCCCTTCGCCCTCTGGGACCTCGCCATGTGGCGGGTCATCGGCGGCTTCGCCATCGGCATGGCCTCGGTCATCGGCCCGGCCTACATCGCCGAGGTCTCCCCGCCCGCCTACCGCGGCCGGCTCGCCTCCTTCCAGCAAGCTGCCATCGTCATCGGCATCGCCGTCTCCCAGCTGGTCAACTGGGGCATCCTCAACCTCGCCGGCGGCGAGCAGCGCGGGGAGATCGCCGGCCTGGAAGCCTGGCAGTGGATGCTGGGCGTGATGGTGGTCCCGGCGATCCTCTACGGCGTACTGTCCTTCGTCATCCCCGAGTCCCCCCGTTACCTGGTCTCCGTGGGCCGCACCGCGGAAGCCAGGAAGGTGCTGGGCGAGGTCGAGGGCACGAAGATCGACCTGGACGCCCGGGTCCACGAGATCGACCTCGCCATGCGGTCCGAACACAAGTCCACCTTCAAGGACCTGATGGGCGGTCGCTTCGGACTGCTGCCCATCGTCTGGATCGGCATCGGGCTGTCGGTGTTCCAGCAGCTCGTCGGCATCAACGTGATCTTCTACTACAGCTCCTCGCTGTGGCAGTCCGTCGGCATCGACCCGACCAGCTCGTTCTTCTACTCCTTCACCACCTCGATCATCAACATCATCGGCACCGTGATCGCGATGGTCTTCGTCGACCGGATCGGCCGCAAGCCGCTGGCCCTCATCGGCTCGGCCGGCATGGCCGTCTCCCTCGGCGTGTGCGCCTGGGCCTTCTCCTTCAAGACCGGCTCCGACGGCAACATCTCCATCCCCGACACCCAGGGCACCATCGCCCTCGTCGCCGCGCACTCCTTCGTACTCTTCTTCGCCCTGTCCTGGGGCGTGGTCGTATGGGTGCTGCTCGGCGAGATGTTCCCCAACCGGATCCGCGCCGCGGCCCTCGGTGTGGCGGCCTCGGCCCAGTGGATCGCCAACTGGCTGATCACCGTCACCTTCCCGACGCTCTCCGACTGGAACCTGTCGGGCGCCTACATGATCTACACCTTCTTCGCCCTGCTCTCGATCCCCTTCGTCATCAAATGGGTGCCGGAGACCAAGGGCAAGGCGCTGGAGGAGATGGGGTAACCATCCCCGCCACCACCCCTCTCCTCGCACGGGTCACTGCCCCGGCTCAGTCCTTGAGCCGGGGCAGTACCTGTTCGCAGAGCAGCTGCAGGCTGCGCCACCCCTCGTCGACCGGCATGCCCCCGCACAGCGGGTGCAGCACCAGGTTCCCGGCCTCGCCCGCGCCCCGCGCATAGGCCACGGCCTCCTCCGGAGACAGGATCCGGTAGACCCCCTCGGCGCGCAGTTCCGCCACCGTCCGGGCGCCGGACCGCACCGCCGAGCGGATGTCCTTGGACTGCCACGAGGCGTACCTGCCCGCCTCGTGCAGGAACCGTTCGCCGTGCTCGGCCCAGGTCCGGTCCGGGTCCTCCGCGATGTGCAGCAGCGGGGTCTGTGCGGCGGGCATCATGCAGAAGCCCTCCGTCCCGTACTCCGCCAGCTTCGCCTGGTAGTACGCCTCCAGCTCCGGCAGGTGGGCGCTGGGGAAGAAGGGCAGCCCGAGCCGGGCCGCGCGCCGGGCCGCCGCCTGCGAGCTGCCGCCGACCAGCAGGAGCGGGTGCGGCTGGGTGAACGGCCGCGGGGTGACCCGTACCGTCCGGCCGCGGAACTCGAAGGGCTCGCCGGTCCACGCTTTCAGCAGGGTCTCCAGCAGCTCGTCCTGGAGCCGGCCGCGCCGGCCCCACTCCACGCCGTGCTGCTCGTACTCCTCCGGCCGGTAGCCGATGCCGGACACCGTCACCAGCCGCCCGCCGCTCAGCAGGTCCAGCACTGCGATGTCCTCGGCGACCCTCAGCGGGTCGTAGAGCGGGCCGATGATCGCCGAGACGGTGACCGCGATCCGGCGGGTGGCGCCGAACACCGCGCCCGCGAAGGCGAAGGGGGAGGGCAGCCAGTTGTTGTCGGTGCCGTGGTGCTCCTCGGTCTGGATGGTGTCGATCCCGCGGTCGTCGGCGTACTTCGCCATCTCCACCGCCGCCTGGTAGCGGGCGGCGAGGGTCTCGGGGGTGCCGTTCGGGTCGACGAGGTTGAACCGGGCCACGGTGATGGGCATGGATGCTCCCCCTCCGGCGGATGTGGTGTGGCGGCGGAGGGGGAGGCTAGCTGACGTAGCGTCAGTTGGACAGGGATCCGGCGGTCTCGCGCCGATCCTCCCCGGCGACGTCGGCGCGGGCCGGCTCTGCCTGCGCCTGTGCCGAGCGCGGCAGTACGGCGTACAGCGCGCCCGACGTCAGGATGCCGACCGCCCAGCCCAGCCCGTTCTCACCGATCCAGGTGCCGGCCAGCGGCCCGCTGAACCAGTCCACCGAGGTGAAGAGCAGCCCCACCGCCAGCGCCACCGCCCAGGCGGTCATGGCCTGCCAGGCGAACCCGCCCCGGTACCAGTACGCACTGGTGCGGGTGGTGTCCATCAGGGCCTCGGCGTCGTACGTCCGGCGGCGCAGCATGTCCACGCCGAACACCCCGATCCAGGCGGAGAAGGCCACCGCCAGCAGGGTCAGGAAGGAGATGAAGGACCCGAAGAAGCTGGTGGCCACCACCATCAGCAGGAAGCCGAAGACCAGGCTGATGACCGCGTTGACGCTGACCGCCGCGGCCCGCGGCACCTTGATGCCCAGGGTCTGCGCGGTGAACCCGGCCGAGTACATGGACATCGAGTTGATCAGCAGCATGCCGACCAGCGCGATCAGCAGGTACGGGACCGCGATCCAGGTGGGCAGCAGCTCGCCGATGAAGGACACCGGGTCCTGGGCCTCGGCCAGGTCGGGCGTGCCGACCGCCATCACCGCACCCATCAGCACCATCGGGATGACGACCACGGCCGCACCGCCGACGGTCGCACCGACCATGCCCCGGGAGGAGGCGGTGCGCGGCAGGTAGCGGGTGAAGTCCGGGCCGGACGGCACCCAGCTGATGCCGCCCGCGGCGATGGTGCCGATGCCTGCGATCATCATCGCGGTGGAGCCGGCCGGCTTGTCGAAGACCGCGGACCAGTCGGTGTCGAAGACCAGGTAGCCCAGCACCAGCACGCTGAACGCGCCGAACAGGTACGTGGACCACTTCGAGCAGACCCGCAGGGCATTGATGCCGAGCCCGGAGACGAGGAAGGTGCAGCCGACGAACAGCAGCAGGGTGACCACGATCAGCGGGGTGCTGCTCTCGATGCCGAAGAGCAGATCCAGCACGGTGATCAGGGCGTAGGCGCCGCTCACCGCGTTGATCGTCTCCCAGCCCCAGCGGGCGATCCAGATCAGCGCGCCGGGGAAGAGGTTGCCGCGCTGCCCGAAGACGGCCCGGGACAGGGCCATGCCGGGGGCGCCGCCGCGCTTGCCGGCGATCGAGATCAGGCCCACGATCCCGTACGAGACCACCGGCGCGGCAACGGCGACCACCAGCACCTGCCAGAAGTTCAGCCCGTTGAAGATGACCAGCCCGGCGCCCATGGTCAACAGCAGCACGCTGATGTTGGCGGCGACCCAGGTCGGGACGAGTTCGCGGACGCGGCCGGTGCGCTCACTGTCGGGTACGGGCTCCAGGCCGCGGGTCTCTATCGCGCCGTCGGTGGCCTCGGCAGGCATGCGTGCTCCGTGGGGGTGTGGGAGGGGATGCCCCATCATCGTAGGTTGCGCGCGGACAACACAAATGGCGGCTTACGTCCCGGTCGGATCCTCCGGCTGCCGGAGCGGAGGGCCGCGGTGGCCGATACTGGACCCGTTATGGACATCCTCATCCTTGCTGTAGTCATCGCCCTGGTCGCGGTCGGCGTCATCAGCGGGCTCGTGGTCGGCAGCCGCAAGAAGAAGCAGCTGCCGCCCTCGGCACCGTCGAGCACGCCGACCATCACTGCCCCGCCCGCCGAACCGCAGGTGGGGGAGGACGCCGCTCCGACGGTCGAAGAGCCGCGCCGGACCATCGAGGAGGTCGTGCTCCCCGAGGCGGAGGCCGCGGCGCCCGAGGCCCCCGCCGTGGCCGAGCCCGAGGCCCCGGTCGCGCCCGCCGCGCCCGAGATCGAGGTGCCGGAGCCCACCGCAGGCCGGCTGGTCCGGCTGCGCGCCCGCCTCGCGCGGTCCCAGAACACCCTCGGGAAGGGCCTGCTCACGCTGCTCTCCCGGGAGCACCTCGACGACGACACCTGGGAGGAGATCGAGGAGATCCTCCTCACCGCCGACGTCGGCGTGACCCCCACCCAGGAGCTCGTCGACCGGCTCCGCGAGCGGGTCAAGGTGCTCGGCACCCGCACCCCCGACCAGCTGCGCGCCCTGCTGCGCGAGGAGCTCATCGCCCTCATCGGCCCGGACATGGACCGCGTCGTCAAGACCGAGAGCGGCCTGGACACGCCCGGCGTGATCATGGTCGTCGGCGTCAACGGCACCGGCAAGACCACCACCACCGGCAAGCTGGCCCGGGTGCTCGTCGCCGACGGCCGCAGCGTGGTGCTGGGTGCGGCGGACACCTTCCGGGCCGCCGCCGCCGACCAGCTGCAGACCTGGGGCGAGCGGGTCGGCGCGCGCACCGTCCGCGGCCCCGAGGGCGGCGACCCGGCGTCGATCGCCTTCGACGCGGTCAAGGAGGGCATCGCCGAGGGCGCGGACGTGGTCCTGATCGACACCGCGGGCCGGCTGCACACCAAGACCGGTCTGATGGACGAGCTCGGCAAGGTCAAGCGGGTCGTGGAGAAGCACGGCCCCCTGGACGAGATCCTGCTCGTCCTGGACGCCACCACCGGACAGAACGGCCTGACCCAGGCCCGCGTGTTCGCCGAGGTCGTGGACATCACCGGCATCGTGCTCACCAAGCTCGACGGCACCGCCAAGGGCGGCATCGTGGTCGCGGTCCAGCGCGAGCTGGGCGTCCCGGTCAAGCTGGTCGGCCTGGGCGAGGGCGCCGACGACCTGGCCCCGTTCGAACCGGCCGCATTCGTCGACGCCCTCATCGGAGACTGAACCGGCTGGTCAACCGGCTGATCAAACCAACTGATCAAGCACAGTCGTACGTCGCCCGGGGCCCCCGCGCTTCGCAAGAAGCCCGGGGGCCCCGGCGCGCCCGGAGCCCCGCCGGGGCCGGACCGGCGTCAGCGCCGCAAGCGGTGGCAGATGTAGGCGAGGGTGCCCAGCAGCAGGCGGGCCTGCGGCGGGCGGCCGGCCGTGTCGAGGGTCGGGGGCCGGAGCCAGCCGACCGGGCCGAGGCCCCCGTGGTCCGAGGGCGGGGCGGTCAGGAAGGCCCCCTCGCCCAGCGCACGCAGATCGAGGTCGGCGTCGTCCCAGCCCATCCGGTACAGCAGCTGCGGCAGCTCCGCCGCCGCGCCGGGGGCCACGAAGAACTGGGCCCGGCCGTCCGGGGTGGCGGTCACCGGGCCGAGCGGGAGGCCCATCCGCTCCAGCCGGACCAAGGCCCGCCGGCCCGCCTCCTCCGCGACCTCGATCAGGTCGAAGCTCCGGCCCGCCGGCAGCAGCACGGCGGCACCGGGATAGTCCGCCCAGGCCTCGGTGGCCTCGTCCAGGGTCGCGCCCGCCGGAACCGCCCTGGCGCCCGGCAGCGGATGTGCGCCAGGGGTCCGGCAGCCGCGGTCGCCGCAGGAGCAGTCCCGGGCCGGACCGGCGGCGCGGGCGCCCGGGACCGCGTCCCAGCCCCACAGGCCGGTGTACTCCGCCACCGCCGTGCAGTCCGACATCCGGCCGCGGCGCCGGGTGCCGGTCCGGAACTCCTTGGTGCCCCGGCTGCCGCCGATCGTGAAGCCCATGCCCATGCCCCCTCCAACGGGTCCGGTCAGCCGGTGGTTACGCGCCCCGATTCGTGCCCTGCTTGCCACTGAGGCCGGTCTGTGTCCAGTGAATCGCGCCCGACGCGTGGCGAGTTCATTCGAAGGGGTGGCGAATGGTGGCGTTTCCGGGATCGACCTCGCCACAGGGGTGATCGTAGGATTACTTTCGGTACACGAACCCCGATGGCGGAGTCATCCGTGGGTATGCCGGAGGCAATCGGTGAAGGGCTTGTGAAGGCCCGTGAAGGCCCGCGCGGGCCGGGCCAGGGTTCGGGTGGAGAGGCGATCCGGATGGGGGCGTTCCAGTGAGCGGCAGCGGCGCAAGCGGAACGAACACAGAGCTTGCGGTGTCCACTGCCCGCAACGAACAACTGACCTCGTGGTTCGTCCGCAGCGGCTGGTCCAAGGGCGAGCTCGCCCGCCAGGTCAACCGCCGGGCCCGCCAGATGGGCGCGCACCACATCAGCACGGACACCTCCCGGGTCCGCCGCTGGCTCGATGGCGAACAGCCCCGCGAGCCCGTCCCGCGCATCCTCTCGGAGCTGTTCTCCGAACGCTTCGGCACCGTCGTCGCCATCGAGCACCTCGGCCTGCGCACCGCCCACCAGACCCCGTCCGTCTCCGGCGTCGACCTGCCCTGGGCGGGCCCCCAGACCGTCGAGCTGCTCGGCGAGTTCTCCCGCAGCGACCTGATGCTCGCCCGCCGCGGCTTCCTCGGCACCTCGCTCGCCCTCTCCGCCGGCCCCGCCCTCATCGAGCCCATGCAGCGCTGGCTCGTCCCGGTCCCGGCCGTCGACCCCGGAGGGCGCGAGGCGGCGGGCCACCCCGCGGCGCCCGGCGGCGGACCGGGGGGCCTCAGCGGCCACCGCCCGCCCCGGCTCTCCGAACCGGAACTCGACCTCCTCGAAGCCACCACCGTGATGTTCCGGCAGTGGGACGCCCAGTGCGGCGGGGGACTGCGCCGCAAAGCCGTGGTCGGCCAGCTCCACGAGGTCACCGACCTGCTCCAGGAGAACCACCCGGCGCCGGTCGTCAAGCGCCTCTTCAAGGTCGCCGCCGAACTCGCCGAACTCGCCGGCTGGATGAGCTACGACATCGGGTTGCACCCCACCGCCCAGAAGTACTTCGTCCTCGCCCTGCACGCCTCCAAGGAAGCCGGGGACAAGCCGCTCGGCTCGTACATCCTCTCCAATATGAGCCGCCAGATGATCCACCTCGGCCGCCCCGAGGACGCCCTGGAACTCATCCACCTCGCCCAGTACGGCAGCCGCGACTGCGCCGGCCCGCGCACCCAGGCCATGCTGTATGCGATGGAGGCCCGCGCCTACGCCAACATGGGCCAGCCCAGCCGCTGCAAGCGGGCCGTCCGGATGGCCGAGGACACCTTCGGCGACGCCGGCCTGGACGGCGTACCCGAGCCCGACTGGATCCGCTTCTTCTCCGAGGCCGAACTCAACGGGGAGAACGCCCACTCCTACCGGGACCTGGCCTATGTGGCCGGCCGCAGCCCCACCTACGCCTCCCTCGCCGAACCCGTCATGGAACGGGCCGTGGAACTCTTCGCCAAGGACGAGGAACACCAGCGCTCCTACGCCCTCAACCTCATCGGCATGGCCACCGTCCACCTGCTCCAGCGGCAGCCCGAGCAGGCCACCGTCCTCGTCGACCAAGCCCTCGACGTGGCCGGAAAGGTACGGTCCGAGCGGGTGAACACCCGGCTCCGCAAGACTGTCGACACCGCCGCACGCGAGTACGGCGACATCGCCGAGGTCGTCCGGCTCACCGACCACCTCGCCGCCCGCCTCCCCGAGTCCGCGGAGGCCGTCTAGACCCCGGCCGCGGCAGGCACCCCGCGAAGCCCGATCAGGCTCCCCCGGCCAGGTCATCCGGGGCCTGCCGCGGCCGGACACAGCGATCACCCGTTCATGGGCGCGTAACACGCCCGACCTCTTCGTCACCGTCGCGAAACACCGAGCGGCACCGCCGGAAACCGGCCTGCGCGAATCTCAGGGCCAATAACCGGCCAGTCCCGCAGGCAGGCCGGTTATTGGCCGCCGCTCAGGTTTCACACGATCGCCCGCACGCGAACGTACCGACGACGAGGAGACGCCGATGGCAGCATCCGCCATCACGACCCTTGCCGCAGACGCCCCGACACTGTCTGCCGCGAACACCGGGTTCATGCTCATCTGCTCCGCCCTGGTCATGCTGATGACCCCGGGCCTGGCCTTCTTCTACGGAGGCATGGTCCGCGTCAAGAGCAGCCTCAACATGCTGATGATGAGCTTCATCAGCCTCGGGATCGTCACGATCCTCTGGGTCCTCTTCGGCTTCAGCCTCGCCTTCGGCACCGACATCGGATCCGTCATCGGCTGGTCCTCCGAGTACGTCGGCCTCAGTGGCATCGGCCTCACCCAGCTCTGGGACGGCTACACCATCCCGGTCTACGTCTTCGCCGTGTTCCAGCTGATGTTCGCCATCATCACCCCGGCCCTGATCAGCGGCGCCCTCGCCGACCGCGTCAAGTTCTCCGCCTGGGCCCTGTTCATCACCCTCTGGGTCACCGCCGTCTACTTCCCCGTCGCCCACTGGGTCTGGGGCGCCGGCGGCTGGCTCTTCGAGATGGGCGTCATCGACTTCGCGGGCGGTACCGCCGTCCACATCAACGCCGGTGCCGCCGCCCTCGGCGTGATCCTGGTCATCGGCAAGCGCGTCGGCTTCAAGAGGGACCCGATGCGCCCGCACAGCCTCCCGCTGGTGATGCTCGGCGCCGGCCTCCTGTGGTTCGGCTGGTTCGGCTTCAACGCCGGCTCCTGGCTCGGCAACGACGACGGCATCGGCGCCGTCATGTTCCTCAACACCCAGGTCGCCACCGCCGCCGCCATGCTCGCCTGGCTGGGCTACGAGAAGGTCCGGCACGGCTCCTTCACCACCCTCGGCGCAGCCTCCGGCGCGGTCGCGGGCCTGGTCGCCATCACCCCCTCCGGCGGCTCCTGCTCGCCGCTCGGTGCGATCGCCATCGGTGCGATCGCCGGCCTGGTGTGCGCCATGGCCGTCGGCCTCAAGTACAAGTTCGGCTACGACGACTCCCTCGACGTGGTCGGCGTCCACCTGGTCGGCGGTGTCCTCGGCTCCCTGCTCGTCGGCTTCTTCGCCACCGGCGGAGTCCAGTCCGACGCGGCCGGCCTCTTCTACGGCGGCGGTCTCGAACAGCTCGGCAAGCAGGCGATCGGCGTCTTCTCCGTCCTCGCCTACTCTCTCCTGGCATCCGCGCTGCTCGCCTTCCTCCTCGACAAGACGATCGGCATGCGGGTCAGCGAGGACGACGAGGTCTCCGGCATCGACCAGGTCGAACACGCCGAGACCGCCTACGACTTCAGCGGCGCCGGCGGGGGCGTCTCCTCGCGGAGCACCGCCGCCGCCACTGCCACCGCTGTCCAGGACTCGAAGAAGGTCGACGCATGAAGCTCATCACCGCGATCGTGAAGCCGCACAAGCTGGACGAGATCAAGGACGCCCTGCAGGCCTTCGGCGTCCAGGGGCTCACGGTCTCCGAGGCCAGCGGATACGGCCGGCAGCGCGGCCACACCGAGGTCTACCGCGGTGCCGAGTACACCGTCGACCTGGTCCCGAAGATGCGGATCGAGGTCCTCGTCGAGGACGACGCGGCCGACGACGTCATGGATGTCCTGGTCTCCGCCGCCCAGACCGGCAAGATCGGTGACGGCAAGGTGTGGAGCGTCCCGGTGGACTCGGTGATCCGGGTCCGCACCGGCGAACGCGGCGCGGACGCCCTCTAGGGCGGACGCAGCGCTTCAGCCGGGGCCATCGGACGCGGTCCGGGGCCCCGGCGGAGGCGCTCACAGCGTTGTCCCCCAGCGCCGATGCCGCCCAGCGGCGGCACGGCACCAGCCGAACGGGGCGTCCGGCCCCGACCAGCCGGACACCCCCAGGACCCGGGAGCCGTCGGGTGACGAGTGCGGAAAACCCAACCACCGATGCCACGGATGGAACGCCCGGACCCGGGGGGTATGCGGCGGCCCGGCTGGGGCTCCTGCAAGAGGAGGCCCGGCCCGGGGCTTCGCGGCGGTCCGCGCTGGCCGGGCTTACCGACGGCTGGCTGAGCGGGCTGTTCGCGGCTGCCGCCGCGGAGAGCGGCGTACGGGGCGCGGCCCTGGTGGCCGTCGGCGGCTACGGCCGCGCCGAACTCTCCCCGCGCAGCGACCTCGACCTGCTGCTCCTCCACGATGGCAAGGCCGATCCCGCCAAGCTCTCGCGGCTCGCCGACCGGCTCTGGTACCCGGTCTGGGACCTCGGCATCGCCCTGGACCACTCGGTCCGCACCCCGGCCGAAGCCCGCAAGACGGCCGGCGAGGACCTCAAGGTCCAGCTCGGCCTGCTCGACGCCCGCCCCGTCGCCGGCGACCTCGGCCTGCTGGCCGGACTGCGTACCTCCGTCCTGGCCGACTGGCGCAACCAGGCCCCCCGCCGGCTCCCCGAGCTGCACTCCCTGTGCCGGGACCGGGCCGAGCGGTTCGGCGAGCTCCGCTTCCTCCTCGAACCCGACCTGAAGGAGGCCCGCGGCGGGCTGCGGGACGTCGCCGCGCTGCGCGCCGTCGCCGCCTCCTGGCTGGCCGACGCCCCGCGCGAAGGCCTCGCCGAGGCCCGCCGCCGGCTGCTGGACGCCCGCGACGCCCTGCACCTGGTCACCGGCCGGGCGGGCGACCGGCTCTCGCTCCAGGAGCAGGACCAGGTGGCCGCCCGGATGGGCCTGCTCGACGCCGACGCCCTGCTCCGCGAGGTGTACGAGGCCGCGCGGGTGGTCGCGTACGCCGGGGACGTCACCTGGCGCGAGGTCGGCCGGGTCCTGCGGGCCCGCTCGGCCCGCCCCCGGCTGCGCGGACTGCTCGGCTCCCGGGTGGCCGGCCCGGCCGAGCGCGCCCCGCTCGCCGAGGGCGTGGTCGAACAGGACGGCGAGGTGGTGCTGGCTCTGGCCGCCCGGCCGGAACGAGACCCGGTGCTGCCGCTCCGGCTGGGCGCCGCCGCGGCCCAGGCCGGGCTGCCGGTCTCGCTGCACGCCGTACGCCGGCTCGCCGCCCAGACCGGGCCGCTGCCGGTGCCCTGGCCCGCCGAGGCCCGGGAACAGCTGCTGACCCTGCTGGGAGCCGGCGAGCCCACCGTCCCCGTCTGGGAGGCCCTGGAGGCCGAGGGCCTCATCTCCCGGCTCCTCCCGGACTGGGAGCGGGTCCGCTGCCGGCCGCAGCGCAACCCCGTGCACACCTGGACCGTGGACCGGCACCTCATCGAGACCGCCGTCCGGGCCTCGGCGATGACCCGCCGTGTCGGCCGGCCCGACCTGCTGCTGATGGCCGCCCTGCTGCACGACATCGGCAAGGGCTGGCCCGGCGACCACTCGGTGGCCGGCCAGACCATCGCCCGCGACGTCGCCGTACGGGTCGGCTTCGATCCGGCCGACGCGGCCGTGCTGGCCACCCTGGTACGCCACCACCTGCTGCTCATCGACACCGCCACCCGCCGCGACCTGGACGACCCGGCCACCCTCCGGTCGGTCGCCGACGCGGTCGGCACGCCCGGCACGCTGGAGCTCCTGCACGCCCTCACCGAGGCGGACGCGCTGGCCACCGGCCCGGCGGCCTGGTCCGCCTGGCGCGGCTCGCTGGTCGCCGACCTGGTCCGGCGGGTCGCGGCCGTCCTGGACGGGGCGCCGGCCGCCCCCTCGGTCCCCGCCCAGCCCGGGGCCGAACAGGAACGCCTCGCGGTGGAGGCCCTGCGCACCGGCGAACCCGTACTCACCCTGCACGCCCGGCAGGAGGCGGACGCGGTCGGCGTCGAGCTGGCCGTCGCCGTCCCCGACCAGCCCGGGGTGCTGCCCGCGGTGGCCGGCGTCCTGGCCCTGCACCGGCTGACCGTCCGGGCCGCCGACCTGCGCTCGGTGGAGCTCCCCGACCGGCTGGGCGAGGTCCTGGTGCTGCGCTGGCGGGTGGCGGCCGAATACGGCTCCCTCCCGGAGGCGGCCCGGCTGCGCGCGGATCTGGTGCGCGCGCTGGACGGCTCGCTGGACGTCCCGGCGAAGCTGGCGGACCGCGAGGCGGCGTATCCGCGCCGGCGGGGGGTGGTCCCGCCGCCGCCCCGGGTCACGGTGGTCCCGGAGGTCTCCTCGCTGGCGACGGTCCTGGAGGTGCGGGCTCCGGACGCGGTGGGGCTGCTGCACCGGATCGGGCGGGCGCTGGAATCCGGCGGGGTGCGGGTGCGGAGCGCGCACGTGTCCACCCTCGGCGCGAACGCGGTGGACACGGTGTACGTGGTCGACGCGGACGGCAAACCCCTCCCGCCCGCAGCCGCCGCCACCCTGGCCACTGCCATCCAGTCCGCCCTGACCTAGGGGGTGCGCCCACTCCGCCCTGAGCCCGGGGCGGGGTGGGGAATCCCACCACAGGGGCACGCACGTTGCGCGGGCGGATACTCTGGGGGCGACCGCACTCCAACGACCCGAGGAATCGCGACCACCGTGTTCGATACGCTTTCCGACCGCCTCAGCGCGACTTTCAAGAGCCTTCGCGGCAAGGGCCGCCTGAGCGAGGCCGACATCGACGCCGCGGCCCGGGAAATCCGTATCGCCCTCCTCGAGGCCGACGTCGCCCTCCCGGTCGTCCGCTCGTTCATCGCGAACGTCAAGGAGCGCGCCCGCGGCGCCGAGGTCTCCAAGGCGCTCAACCCGGCCCAGCAGGTCCTCAAGATCGTCAACGAGGAGCTGGTCTCGATCCTCGGCGGCGAGACCCGCCGCCTGCGCTTCGCCAAGACCGCCCCGACCGTGATCATGCTCGCGGGTCTGCAGGGTGCCGGTAAGACCACCCTCGCCGGAAAGCTCGGCTTCTGGCTGAAGGGCCAGGGCCACACCCCGCTGCTCGTCGCCTGCGACCTCCAGCGCCCCAACGCCGTCAACCAGCTGGGCATCGTCGCCGAGCGCGCCGGTGTCGGCTTCTATGGCCCGCAGCCCGGCAACGGCGTCGGCGACCCGATCCAGGTCGCGAAGGACTCCATCGAGTACGCGCGCACCAAGCAGCACGACATCGTCATCGTCGACACCGCCGGCCGCCTCGGCATCGACGCCGAGATGATGCAGCAGGCCGCGGACATCCGTGACGCGGTCTCGCCCGACGAGATCCTCTTCGTCGTCGACGCGATGATCGGTCAGGACGCGGTCAACACCGCCGAGGCCTTCCGCGACGGCGTCGGCTTCGACGGTGTGGTGCTGTCCAAGCTCGACGGCGACGCCCGCGGTGGTGCCGCGCTCTCCATCGCGCACGTCACCGGCAAGCAGATCATGTTCGCCTCGAACGGCGAGAAGCTCGACGACTTCGACGCCTTCCACCCGGACCGGATGGCCGGCCGGATCCTCGACATGGGTGACATGCTCACCCTCATCGAGCAGGCCGAGAAGACCTTCAGCCAGGCCGAGGCCGAGAAGATGGCGGCCAAGCTGGCGAAGGGGCCGAAGGAGTTCACCCTCGACGACTTCCTGGCCCAGATGGAGCAGGTCCGGAAGATGGGCTCCATCTCCAAGCTGCTCGGCATGCTCCCCGGCATGGGCCAGATCAAGGACCAGATCAACAACATCGACGAGCGGGACGTGGACCGCACGGCCGCCATCATCAAGTCGATGACCCCGGCCGAGCGCCAGGACCCGCACATCATCAACGGCTCCCGGCGCGCCCGTATCGCCAAGGGTTCCGGCGTCGAGGTCAGCGCGGTCAAGAACCTCGTCGAGCGGTTCTTCGAGGCCCGCAAGATGATGTCCCGGATGGCGCAGGGCGGCGGCATGCCGGGGATGCCCGGCATCCCGGGCATGGGCGGTGGCCCCGGCCGGCAGAAGAAGCAGATCAAGCAGGCCAAGGGCAAGCGCAAGAGCGGCAACCCGATGAAGCGCAAGGCCGAGGAGGCCGCCGCGGCGGCCCGCCGCGAGGCGGGCCCGGCGGCCATCGAGGCCGACGGCAACCCGTTCGGCCTGCCGGCCGGCGCGCCCGGCGAGGACTTCGAACTCCCCGACGAGTTCAAGAAGTTCATGAAGTAGCCGGTCCGGCCGGACTGGTCGAGCAGGCCTACAGGCGTCACCGAAGGGGCGTGCGGGATCTCCCGCACGCCCCTTCGGCGTACCCGGACCGCCCGCCCGGGAGAGCAAAGATCCTATTTGTCACTTAATGTCGGCCGGAGGACGGTAGCCGGAAGGACGGTAGAAGGAGGCCTCTTGCCCAGCCCCACCCCCGTACCCCCGCGCGACCGGGCGGACACGCCCTGGCGGTCCGAAGGCGCCCCGCCCGCCCCGCCGCCGAAGCGGCGGATGCCCGGCGGCTGGCGCGGACTGGCCCTCGCCGCGCTGATCGTCTTCCTGATCACCAACCTGGTGCTGTCCTTCTTCAACGAAGGCGACGAGCCGACCATCTCGTACACCGAGTTCAGCAAACAGGTCACCGACGGCAACGTCTCGAAGATCTACTCCAAGGGCGACGCCATCCAGGGCGAACTCAAGAAGGAGCAGCCGCTCCCGGACGGCAAGGGCGACTACACCAAGTTCGTCACCCAGCGCCCTGCCTTCGCCGACGACCAGCTCTGGGCCAACCTCACCGCCAAGGGCGTCACCGTCACCGCCTCCCCGGTCGTCGTAGCGCGCAGCTTCCTGGCGAACCTGCTGCTCTCGCTCGCGCCGATCGTGCTGCTGGTGGGGTTCTGGCTGCTGATCGCCCGCCGGATGGGCGGGGCGATGGGCGGAGCCGGCGGGTTCGGCCGGAAGGCCCCGCCCAAGCCGGTGGAGCTGGAAGGCGGCAAACGGACCACCTTCGACGACGTGGCGGGCATCGACGAGGTCGAGGAGGAGCTCAGCGAGGTCGTCGACTTCCTGAAGAACCCGCAGGCCTACCGGAGGATGGGCGCCCGGATGCCCGGCGGCGTCCTGCTCGCCGGTCCGCCCGGCACCGGCAAGACCCTGCTGGCCCGGGCGGTGGCCGGCGAGGCGGGGGTGCCGTTCTTCTCCGCCTCCGCCTCCGAGTTCATCGAGATGATCGTCGGCGTCGGCGCCTCACGGGTCCGCGAACTGTTCACCGAGGCCCGCAAGGTCGCCCCCGCGATCATCTTCATCGACGAGATCGACACCATCGGACGGGCCCGCGGGGGCGGCGGGGGCCTGGGCGGCCACGACGAACGCGAACAGACGCTCAACCAGATCCTGACCGAGATGGACGGGTTCTCCGGCTCGGAGGGCGTGGTCGTACTCGCCGCCACCAACCGCGCCAGCGTTCTCGACCCCGCACTGACCCGGCCCGGCCGGTTCGACCGTACGGTGGCCGTCTCCCCGCCCGACCGGGCCGGCCGGGAGGCCATCCTGCGCATCCACACCCGGGACATCCCGCTCGACCCGGCGGTGGACCTGGCCCAGGTGGCCCGCACCACCCCCGGCATGACCGGAGCCGAGCTCGCCAACCTCGCCAACGAGGCGGCGCTGCTGGCGGTCAAGCGCGAGCAGACCGCGGTCACCCGGGGCGACCTCTCCGACGCCCTGGAGAAGGTCCAGCTGGGGGCGAAACGGCCGCTGGTGATGCCCGAGGAGGAACGCCGCCGCACCGCCTACCACGAGAGCGGCCACGCCCTGCTGGGCATGCTCCACCCCGGCGCCGACCCCGTCCGGAAGATCACCATCGTGCCGCGCGGCCGGGCCCTCGGCGTCACCCTCTCCACCCCCGACGCCGACCGCTACGCCTACACCGAGGAGTACCTGCGCGGCCGGATCACCGGCGCGCTCGGCGGCATGGCCGCCGAGCACGTGGTCTACAACGTCATCACCACCGGTGCCGAGAACGACCTCGAACAGGTGACGAACCTGGCCCGCGGCATGGTCGGCCGCTGGGGCATGAGCGACCGGGTCGGCCGGCTCACCGCGATCCCGGCCGACGCCGAGGCGCCGTACGGCCTGACCGCCGCACCCGCCACCCTGGACGCGGTGGACCACGAGATGCGGCGGATCGTGGACGAGTGCTACGAGAACGCCTGCCGCCTGCTGCGCGAGCACCGGGAGCAGCTCGACGCGCTCGCCGAGGCCCTCCTCGCCAACGAGACCCTGGAGGAGGACGCGGCGTACGCGGCGGCGGGCATCACCCGCCCGGCCAAGTGACCCGTCACCGTCACCGTCGCCGTCACGGCATCCGGGCGACGACGTACCGGAAGATGTTCGGCAGCCACACCGTGCCGTCGGGCCGCTCGTACGGGTGCAGCTCCTCGGTCAGCTCCTTCTCGGCCTGACCGGGGTCCGACAGGTCGTACAGACCCGTCGACAGCAGTCCCCGCACCGCGCTGCCCAGGTCCGCGTAGCCGAACGGGCAGAACACCCGCCCCGAGCCCTCCGGTCTCAGTCCGGCCCGTTCCACCAGCCCGTCCAGGTCTGCCGGGCCCGCCGGGTCCGGCATCGCCGGCACCGTGCAGCGCTCCGGCGGACCCCAGCCCGCCAGCACCACGGCCCCGCCCCGGCGGACCCGCGGCAGGGCCGCGGCCAGCGCCGCCGGCGCGGGGGAGAAGGCGGTCAGCAGGTCGTACGGCCGTGCCGACGGCTCCGGGGGCCCGGCCAGCACCTCCAGCACCCGCTCGCGGGCCAGCGCCCGCAGGGCCGGCCGGGGCTCCACCCCGGTCACCCGGGCACCCCGGCCGGCCGCCAGCAGCAGGCTGAGCCCGGCCCCGCAGTCGAGGCCCAGCACCCGGTCCCCGGGCCCGACCTCCAGCCGGGCGTACACCGCTTCGTACAGCGGTACCAGCATCCGTTCCTGGATCTCCGCCCAGTCGCGGGCGACGTTCACGGCCGTCGGCGTAGGTGTCATCGAAAGAGCGCTCCTGATTCCTCTCGCCCCCTTGCCCCCGTTGCCAGGGAACTCCCGATTCGCCCCGGCGTCCAGAGGAACGCACGCCCCGATTCCGCCCCGATTCACGCTCGGCACGCGCGGCGCCGTACCATTCGCGCCATGGCAAAGGCTCCCGTTCTCACCCCCCAGGCGGAGGATTTCCCCCGCTGGTACCAGGATCTGATCAACAAGGCCGAGCTGGCCGACAACGGCCCAGTGCGCGGCACGATGGTCATCCGACCGTACGGCTACGGGCTCTGGGAGCGGATGCAGCAGGAGATGGACGCGCGCATCAAGGACGCGGGCGCCCAGAACGCGTACTTCCCGCTGTTCATCCCGCAGTCGTACCTGACGAGGGAAGCCGAGCACGTCGAGGGCTTCGCCCCCGAGCTCGCGGTCGTCACGCACGGCGGCGGCAAGGAGCTGGAAGAGCCGGTCGTGGTCCGGCCCACCTCCGAGACGATCATCAACGACTACTTCTCCAAGTGGGTCCAGAGCTACCGCGACCTGCCCCTGCTGATCAACCAGTGGGCGAACGTGGTCCGCTGGGAGATGCGCCCCCGGGTGTTCCTCCGTACGAGCGAGTTCCTGTGGCAGGAGGGCCACACGGCGCACGCCACCTACGAGGACGCCCGCGACTACGCCGCCCGGATCCACCGGGACGTCTACGGCGACTTCATGACCAACGTCCTCGGCATCGACGTGGTCCTGGGCCGCAAGACCGCCAAGGAGCGCTTCGCCGGCGCCATCAACACCCTCACCCTCGAGGGCATGATGGGCGACGGCAAGGCCCTGCAGATGGGCACCAGCCACGAGCTGGGCACCAACTTCGCCAAGGCCTTCAACACCCAGTACCTGTCGAAGGAGGGGCAGCAGGAGCTGGTCTGGCAGACCTCCTGGGGCGTCTCCACCCGCATGGTCGGCGGTCTGATCATGTCCCACGGCGACGACAACGGCCTCCGGGTCCCGCCGCGGCTCGCCCACGTCCAGGTCGTCGTCATGGCGATCAAGGGCGACGAGGCCGTCGCCAAGGTCCGCGAGCTGGGCGACCGGCTCAAGGCCGCGGGCATCCGCGTGCAGGTCGACGACCGGGTGGACACCCCGTTCGGCCGCCGCGCCGTGGACTGGGAGCTCAAGGGCGTACCGGTGCGCATCGAGATCGGCCCCCGCGACCTGGAGGCCGGCACCGCGATGCTGGCCCGCCGGATCCCCGGCGGCAAGACCCCGGTGCGGATCGACTCCCTTGTCGACCTGCTGCCCAAGGTGCTGGACGAGGACCAGGCGCAGCTGCTGCGCGAGTCCCGCGAGCGCCGCGAGTCCCGTACCTCGGACGTCTCGACCATCGGGGAGGCCGCCGAGGCCGCCGTCGCCGGTGGCTGGGCGCGGATCCCGTGGGCGGACCTGGGCCCGGAGGGCGAGGCCAAGCTGGCCGAGCAGGCCGTGTCCGTGCGCTGCCTGATCGCCGAGGACGGCTCGGTGCCGGAGGCGGACGACGCCCCGGGCACGGTGGCCATCGTGGCGCGCTCGTACTGATGTGACCTGAGGCAATCTCAGTTGTGCCAGGTGTGCCCCGGACGTAGTCCGGGGCACACCTGTACGTACCGACTCCTCCGGAGTTCTGCGCACCCGTCCTCCTCGGGACGCATGAGACTGAACTGACTGGTACGTGCAAAAAATTTGGAATGGCCCGGAATCGGAACACCGGGGCACCCCGGCTCGTTGTCACGACGTGAGCACGACACCACCTGTTCTCGCCGCAGAGCTGGCGCAGGCGTGGGCCGATATTCAGCGGTACCACCCCGAGCTGCCCGACCTTGCCGCCCCCGAGTCCCTGATCGGAGAGTCCTCGTCCGCCTGCGGCGCCGAGCTCTCCTTCGAGCGCCTGCTGCACGAGGCAGTCCACGGCATCGCTGCCGCCCGCGGCGTCCGGGACACGTCGCGGGCCGGCCGCTACCACAACCGCCGGTTCCTCGCGATCGCCGAGGAGATGGGCCTGGACCACTCCGACGAGCCGCACGCCAGCAGCGGCTTCTCGCTGGTCTCGCTCAACCCCGAGGCCAAGAAGCGCTACCGGCCCACCATGGAGCGGCTGCAGCGCGCTCTCAAAGCACACACCGTGGCCACCGCCGCCGACACCAAGCGCAGCTTCCGCGGACCGGCCGCCCGGCACGGCTCCTCGGGCGGCGGCGTCCGGGTCAAAGCGGTGTGCGACTGCGGGCGCAATGTGCGGGTGGTGCCCTCGGTGCTCGCCCAGGCCCCGATCGTGTGCGGCGGCTGCGGCAAGCCGTTCCGCATCCCGGAGGCCGCCATCGCGGCTGCCGCCTCCTGAGCCGGGCGGTCCGAGCGCCGCAGGCGTATGGCACAATGACTAGCTGTACTCGACAGTCGCACAGGACCCCTCTCTCCTCCGGCTGACGCGTCCATCGGGCACCCGAGTACCGCAACCCCACGTGGCATCTCATGTGCCCAACCACGTCAAGTTCAGGAGACACCACTCCAGTGGCAGTCAAGATCAAGCTCAAGCGCCTCGGCAAGATTCGCCAGCCGCACTACCGCATCGTCGTCGCCGACGCCCGCACCCGCCGGGACGGTCGCGCGATCGAAGAGATCGGTATCTACCACCCGACGTACAACCCGTCGCGCATCGAGGTCAACGCCGAGCGCGCGCAGTACTGGCTGTCCGTCGGCGCCCAGCCGACCGAGGCCGTGCTCGCGATCCTGAAGCTCACCGGTGACTGGCAGGCGCACAAGGGCCTCCCGGCCCCCGCGCCGCTGCTGCAGCCGGCGACGAAGGAAGACAAGCGTCGCTCCTTCGACGAGTTCGCCAAGGCTCTGGAGGGTGGCGACGCCAAGGGCGAGGCCATCACCCAGAAGGCGAAGAAGGCCGACAAGAAGGCGGACGAGGCTGAGGCCGCCGCCGAGTCGACCGAGGCCTGAGCATGCTCGAGGAGGCTCTTGAGCACCTCGTAAAGGGCATTGTCGACAACCCCGACGACGTGCAGGTCGCCTCGCGCAACCTGCGCCGCGGGCAGGTGCTCGAGGTCCGGGTGCACCCCGATGACCTCGGCAAGGTGATCGGCCGCAACGGCCGCACCGCACGTGCCCTGCGGACCGTCGTGGGCGCCATCGGCGGCCGGGGGATCCGCGTCGACCTCGTCGACGTGGACCAGGTCCGCTGAGCAGTTGAATCACCGGCACGGGCCGGGGAGGGCACACGTGCCCACCCCGGCCCGTCGTCGTCTGAACAGGAGAGGCAACAGACAGTGGAGCTGGTAGTCGCGCGGATCGGCCGCGCCCACGGCATCAAGGGTGAGGTCACCGTCGAGGTGCGCACGGACGAGCCGGAACTGCGGCTCAGCCCCGGCGCCGTGCTGCGCACCGAACCGGCTTCGGCGGGCCCGCTGACCATCGAGACGGGCCGGGTGCACAGTGGCCGGCTGATGCTGCGCTTCGCCGGCATCAAGGACCGCACCGCCGCGGAGGCGCTCCGCAACACCCTCCTCATCGCCGACGTGGACCCGGCGGAGCTGCCCGAGGAGGAGGACGAGTACTACGACCACCAGCTGATGGACCTGGACGTGGTGCTCGAGGACGGCACCGAGATCGGCCGGATCACCGAGATCTCCCACCTGCCCTCGCAGGACCTCTTCATCGTCGAGCGCCCCGACGGCACGGAGGTGATGATCCCCTTCGTCGAGGAGATCGTCGCCGAGATCGACCTGGAGGAGCAGCGCTGCGTCATCACCCCGCCGCCCGGGCTGATCGACGACCGCGCCGAGATCGTCTCCACCCGGGACGCCGAGGCCGCGAGCTCCGAGGGCGACGCCTGATGCGTCTCGACGTCGTCACGATCTTCCCCGAGTACCTGGCTCCGCTGAACGTCTCCCTGGTCGGCAAGGCCGCCGCCCGCGGCCGGCTCGACGTACACGTCCACGACCTGCGGGACTGGACGTACGACCGGCACAACACGGTCGACGACACCCCGTACGGCGGCGGCCCCGGCATGGTCATGAAGACCGAGCCGTGGGGCGACTGCCTGGACGACGCCCTGGCCGCCGGGTACGAGGCCGGGGCCCACGGCCCGGTCATGGTGGTCCCCACCCCCAGCGGCCGGCCGTTCACCCAGGAACTCGCCGTCGAGCTCTCCGAGAAGCCCTGGCTGATCTTCGCCCCGGCCCGGTACGAGGGCATCGACCGCCGGGTCATGGACGAGTACGCCACCCGTATGCCGGTCTACGAGGTCTCCATCGGGGACTACGTGCTGGCGGGCGGCGAGGCCGCCGTCCTGGTGATCACCGAGGCGGTGGCCCGGCTGCTCCCCGGCGTGCTCGGGAACGCCGAATCCCACCGGGACGACTCCTTCGCCCCCGGCGAGATGGCCAACCTGCTGGAAGGCCCGGTGTACACCAAGCCTCCGGAGTGGCGCGGGCGCGGGATCCCGGAGGTGCTGCTCAGCGGGCACCACGGGAAGATCGCGCGCTGGCGCCGGGACCAGGCCTTCGCCCGCACCGCGCAGCACCGGCCCGACCTGATCGAGCGCACCGAGGCCGCCGCCTTCGACAAGAAGGACCGCGAGACCCTGAGCATCCTGGGCTGGCAGCCGACCCCGGACGGCCGATTTTGGCGCAGGCCCGAGGCCGTGGAAGAATAGGCGGCTGCTGTACGCCCACGTGCGCCCCTGCCACAGGGGGACCGTCGCCCGCCGGGTGGCACAGCTCCCGAATTCTCTCCGATAAACCCGCTCGGCGGCCTGTGGCGTCGTGCGAAGAAAGCAGACGAAGAACATGTCTTCTCTTCTCGATGGCGTCAACGCCGCCTCCCTGCGCTCCGACGTCCCGGCTTTCCGCCCGGGTGACACCGTCAACGTGCACGTCCGCGTGATCGAGGGCAACCGCTCCCGTATCCAGCAGTTCAAGGGCGTCGTCATCCGCCGCCAGGGCTCCGGCATCTCCGAGACCTTCACCGTCCGCAAGGTCTCCTTCTCCGTCGGCGTGGAGCGCACCTTCCCGGTCAACTCCCCGATCTTCGAGAAGATCGAGCTCGTCACCCGCGGTGACGTGCGTCGCGCGAAGCTGTACTACCTCCGTGAGCTCCGTGGCAAGGCCGCGAAGATCAAGGAGAAGCGCGACAACTGAACTCGTCTCCGGGTCCCGGGGGCGGCCGGATAGGCTCCCTCCGATGGACACCGAAGCACGACTCACGCAACGCGACCACTCTTCCCCCGGTGAGGGGGCGGAGGGGTCGCGTTGTGCGTTGTCCGACCGCCCGGCCCGGCGGCTGCCCCGGCTGCCGCGACTGACGTGGGGCCGGGCGGGTCTGGCCGGCCTCGCGGGCGCGGTCGGGCTGCTGCTGTTCAGCAACTTCGTCCTGCAGCCCTTCCTCATTCCGAGCCGGTCGATGGAACCCACCCTCAAGGTCGGGGACCGGGTGCTGGTCAACAAGCTGGCGTACCGTTTCGGCGGACAGCCGCAGCGCGGCGACGTCGTGGTCTTCGACGGCACCGGATCCTTCGTACGGGAACGCCCCGCGGGCAACCCGGTCGGCGAGGCCCTGCACGGGGCCGCCGCCGCACTCGGCCTGGCCGAACCCGCCGACACGGACTTCGTGAAGCGGGTCGTGGGAGTGGGCGGCGACGACGTGGTGTGCTGCGACGACCGGGGACGGATCAAGGTGAACGGGGAGCCCCAGGCAGAGCCGTACTTGTACCCCGGGGACGCGGCCTCGAAGGTGCCGTTCAGAATCGTCGTCCCATTGGGCACCCTCTGGGTGATGGGTGACCACCGCTCCCAGTCCCGGGACTCCCGGGACCACCTCGGGGAGCCTGGCGGCGGGATGGTGCCGGTGGACAAGGTGATCGGGCGGGCCGACTTCATCGGCTGGCCGCTCTCGCGCTGGGGCAGATCCGGCGGACCCGGTGGTACGCATGGGTAGCCGCGGGCGGCCCCGCGCCGAGCGGGACCAGGAGCTGGCAGCCCTGGGCGGGCGGGCCGAACGGCGCCGGCTGGCGCGCAAGGTCCGGCGCCGGCGGCGCACCCGCCGGGTCGGCGAGCTGCCGCTGCTGGTGATCGTGGCGCTGTGCATCGCGCTGCTCCTCAAGACCTTCCTCGTCCAGGCCTTCTCCATCCCCTCCGGCTCCATGGAGCAGACCATCCGGATCGGCGACCGGGTGCTCGTCGACAAGCTGACCCCGTGGTTCGGCGCCAAGGCCGAGCGCGGGGACGTGGTGGTCTTCAAGGACCCCGGCGGCTGGCTGCACGGCGAGAGCGCCCGACCGCCGAAGGACCCGGTCGGCGTCAAACAGGTCAAGCAGGTGCTGACCTTCATCGGGCTGCTGCCCTCCGCCGACGAGCAGGACCTGATCAAGCGGGTCATCGGGGTGGGCGGCGACACCGTCAAGTGCTGTGACGCCAAGGGGCGGGTCAGCGTCAACGGCTACGCACTGGACGAGCCGTACGTGAAGCACGGCAACACACCCTCCGATATCCGGTTCGACGTGCGGGTGCCGGAGGGCCGGCTATTCGTCATGGGCGACCACCGCGCCAATTCGGCCGACTCCCGCTACCACCTCGAAGAAGCCTTCCAGGGCACCATCGACGAGAAGGGCGTGGTGGGACGCGCCTTCGTGATCGCCTGGCCCACCGACCACTGGCGCAGCCTGGACCGGCCCTCGGTGTTCGCCTCGGTGCCCGATCCCGCGCGGCGAGGGCGCCGTCGTCACAGGCCGGTCGCATAGTGTGTCCTCCGTCTCCCGAGCCTTAGGGAACTCCCGCTCGTTAGGGGAGTGGAGGGCTTGCGTCTGTTCCGGCGCGGGCGGGTGTTTTCGAGTTGAGGAGTGGATGTGGGGGATGTGGCAGTAGGCGCACGATCCGGACGCGACGAGCCCGAGGAGCGGCCGGACCGGCTCGAGCGGCCGGAGGATGCCGTCGACGGTGGTGCGGGGAACCCCGAACACACCGACGGCACCGACGACACGGTCGACGGCGATGGCGCCCCACCCCCGCAGCGTTCTTTCTGGAAGGAACTGCCGCTGCTCATCGGCATCGCCCTGCTGCTGGCGCTGCTGATCAAGACCTTCCTCGTGCAGGCGTTCTCCATCCCGTCCGACTCGATGCAGGACACCCTGCAGCGCGGTGACCGGGTGCTGGTCGACAAGCTGACCCCGTGGTTCGGCTCCGAGCCCGAGCGCGGCGAGGTCGTGGTCTTCCACGACCCGGCGCAGTGGCTGGCGGGCGAGCCCACCCCCGATCCCAATGTCTTCCAGAAGGTCCTCAGCTTCATCGGCCTGATGCCGTCCGCGGAGGAGAAGGACCTGATCAAGCGGGTCATCGCGGTCGGCGGGGACACCGTGGAGTGCCAGAAGGGCGGCCCGGTCAAGGTCAATGGGAAGGCGCTGCAGGAGGAGAGCTACATCTACCCCGGCAACACCCCCTGCGACGACAAGCCGTTCGGCCCGCTCAAGGTCCCGGCCGATCACATCTGGGTGATGGGCGACCACCGGCAGAACTCCTACGACTCCCGGTGGCACCAGGACGACGTGACCAAGGGCTTCGTGCCCAACGACAAGGTCGTCGGGCGGGCCGTGGTGGTGGCCTGGCCGGTCACCCGCTGGTCCACCCTGCCGATCCCGGACACCTTCGACCAGCCGGGCATCGGCAACCAGGCCGCGGCGGCGGCAGTCGGGCTCGCCCCGGCCGCGGCGGGCCTGGCCGGAGCGGTGCCGGTCGTCCTGTGGCGCAGGCGGAGGCTGACCGCCGGGCATACTGCCAGGTAGATTGCCGCCCAGGTCGACGATCTCCGGAGTGTGGGGGGGCGCTGGGATGGGCGGATCAGAACGAGTGACAGGTGGCCGCGGCCGCCTCGGCAACGTGTTGTCGGGGCTGGCCGTGGCCATCGGCTTTGCACTGTTCCTGGGCGGATTCGTATGGTGTGCGCTGGTCTACCGGCCGTACACGATCCCCACCGATTCGATGATGCCGACGGTGCAGCCGGGGGACCGGGTGCTGGCGGAGCGAATAAACGGCGGCGAGGTGCGCCGCGGCGACGTGGTGATTTTTACTGATTCCGTGTGGAGCAACGCGCCCATGGTGAAGCGGGTCGTCGGCATCGGCGGCGACACCGTGCGCTGCTGCGCCCAGGGCGGCCGGCTGACGGTGAACGGCAAGGAGCTGGACGAGCCGTACATCGACGACATCAAGGCCGACGGATCCGGCAAGGACTCCGGAATGGCCTCGGAGACGCCGTTCGAGGTGAAGGTCCCCGACGGCAAGCTCTTCCTGCTGGGCGACCGGCGGGCCGCCTCCCTGGACTCCCGGGCCCACCTGCAGGAAGCCGGCCAGGGCACGGTGGACCGCAGCGCGGTCACCGCCCGGGTGGACGCCCGAGCCTGGCCCTCGGCCGAGATGCTGGAGCGCCCGCGTACGTACGCCGGACTGCCCGGCGGAGTGTCCGCGCCGGGGCCGCTGCGGATCCAGCTGACGGCAGTGGTGGCGGGCGCCGTACTGGTGGTGGCCGGGGCGGCGTACGGGCCGCTCGCGAGGCGGTTCGGGCGGGCGGGGCGGTCTGGGCGGGAAGCGTCCCGTGCCGGCTGAGACGCCACCGGACGGGACGTCGGCGGGCCGGCCGCGCAAGGTCTCGCGGGTGATCCTGCTGGACCCGGCGGACCGGATCCTGCTGCTGCACGGCTTCGAGCCGGGCGATCCGGCGGACACCTGGTGGTTCACCCCGGGCGGCGGCGTGGAGGGCACCGAGACCCGGGAGCAGGCCGCCCTGCGTGAACTCGCGGAGGAGACGGGGATCACACGAGTGGATCTGGGGCCGGTGCTCTGGCACCGGTACTGCTCGTTCCCCTTCGACGGGCGCCGCTGGGAGCAGGACGAGTGGTACTTCCTGGCCCGTACCGACCGGACGGAGATCACCCAGGCCGGCCTCACCGAGCTGGAACGACGCAGTGTCGCCGGAGCCAGGTGGTGGACCTCCGAGGAACTTCTCTCGGCCCGTGAGACGGTGTACCCGACCAGACTCGCCGAGCTGTTCCGCACACTGCTCGACGACGGTCCTCCGGTTGTGCCGGTGGTCCTGGCCCCGGAAATCGTTTAGGGGCCCCCAGGGCTGGCGCACAATAGGGGGACGCACGGCTGAAGGGGAACATGCCATGAGCGCCGAGGACCTCGAGAAGTACGAGACCGAGATGGAGCTGAAGCTCTATCGCGAGTACCGCGACGTCGTCGGGCTGTTCAAGTACGTGATCGAGACGGAACGCCGTTTCTACCTCACCAACGACTACGAGATGCAGGTGCACTCGGTCCAGGGCGAGGTGTTCTTCGAGGTCTCGATGGCAGACGCCTGGGTCTGGGACATGTACCGGCCGGCCCGCTTCGTAAAGCAGGTACGGGTGCTGACCTTCAAGGACGTGAACATCGAGGAGCTCAACAAGAGCGACCTCGAGCTGCCGGGCAGCTGATTCCTCACTCGTGTGGGTGACGGGGTTGTCCACAACGCCCCGCTCATCCACCAAGATCCACTGAGTGGGCGGGGGTGCGGGACCGTCGGTACCGGAGGTGGTACCGATGGGATCACGACGGAACGCACGGCACAGCACACAGCAGAGCCCGCGGCAGAACATGGCCCTGGCCCTGGGCCGGTACGGCGAGGACCTGGCCGCGCGGCGGCTGGCCGAGGCCGGGATGACGGTGATCGCGCGGAACTGGCGGTCCGGCCGGAGCGGAGAGATCGACATCCTCGCCCGGGACGGGGACGCGCTGGTGGTCTGCGAGGTCAAGACCCGCCGGGCGGGTCCCTTCGAGCATCCGATGGCGGCGCTCCGGCCCGGCAAGGCCGACCGGCTGCGGCGGCTGGCCGAGTGCTGGCTCGCGGACCACGGGGGACCACCCCCGGGCGGGGTCCGCATCGACCTGGTCGGGGTCCTGCTCCCGCGCCGTGGCGCACCCGTGGTGGAACACGCCAGGGGGGTGGCGTGATGGGCTTCGCGCGGACCTGCTCGGTGGCCCTGACCGGGGTCGAAGGCGTGCTGGTCGAGGTCCAGGCCGACCTGGAACCGGGCCTGGCGGCGTTCACCCTGGTCGGCCTGCCCGACAAGACCCTGTTCGAGAGCCGGGACCGGGTCCGGGCGGCGGTGGTGAACTCGGGCGCCGACTGGCCGCAGAAGAAGCTGACGGTGGGCCTGAGCCCGGCGTCCGTGCCGAAGTCGGGGGCCGGGTTCGATCTGGCTGTTGCCGTAGTGATCCTGGCCGCCGCGGAGCGGATCGACCCCACGGCCATCGCCGACCTGGTCCTCATCGGCGAGCTCGGCCTGGACGGCCGTGCCCGCCCGGTCCGGGGCATCCTCCCGGCGGTCCTCGCCGCGGCAGAGGCTGGCTACCGCCAGGTCGTCGTCCCGGAGCAATGCGCCGGCGAGGCGGCGCTGGTCCCGGACGCCTCGGTGCTCGGAATCCGCAGCCTGCGCCAGCTGATCGCGATCCTCAACGACACCGAGGTCCCGGAGGAACCCCCGGCCGCTACGGGGCGGCCCGACCCAATGCTGGCGGGCCTGGTGATTCCGGGTACCACCGGCGCCGCGGGCATCGGGCTGACAGCGCGGACGGACATTCCGGACCTGGGCGACGTGGCGGGACAGCGGGCCGCCCGGCGGGCCCTGGAAGTGGCCGCCGCCGGGGGACACCACGTGCTTTTCACCGGACCACCCGGGGCGGGTAAAACCATGCTGGCGGAACGGCTCCCGGGGATCATGCCGGAGCTCACCCGGCAGGAGTCCCTGGAGGTCACAGCCGTCCATTCGGTCGCGGGGGTCCTGCCGCCGGGCGAACCACTGGTGCGGACCGTGCCCTACTGCGCGCCACACCACTCGGCGACCATGCAGTCCCTCGTCGGCGGCGGGAACGGGCTGCCCCGGCCCGGGGCCGTCTCGCTCGCGCACCGGGGGGTGCTCTTCCTGGACGAGGCGCCGGAGTTCAGTACCAAGGCACTGGACGCCCTGCGCCAGCCGCTGGAGTCCGGGCAGGTGGTCGTGGCCCGGGCGGCCGGTGTGGTGCGGCTGCCCGCCCGGTTTCTGATGGTGCTCGCCGCGAACCCCTGCCCCTGCGGCCGGCACACCCTGCACGGGATCGGCTGCGACTGCCCGCCCTCGGTGATCCGGCGCTATCAGGCGCGGCTGTCCGGGCCACTGCTCGACCGGGTCGACCTCCGGGTCGAGGTGCAGCCGGTCACCCGGGCCGATCTGCTCGGCCAGGGCGGGCGGGGCGAGTCCAGCGCGGTCGTGGCCGGGCGGGTGGCCGAGGCCAGGGCCCGGGCCGCGGCCCGACTGGCGGGCACGCCCTGGACCGTCAACAGCGAGGTCCCCGGGCACGAGCTGCGCACCCGCTGGCAGCCGGCCCCCGGAGCGCTTGCCCAGGCCGAGCGGGACCTGGAGCGGGGCCTGCTCACCGCGCGCGGGCTGGACCGGGTGCTGCGGGTCGCCTGGACGGTCGCCGACCTGGGCGGCAAAGGCTCCCCGGACGCCCTGGACGTGGCCGTCGCCCTGGAACTCCGTACCGGCATCGCCCGCGGCGTGCCCCTCGGCACCGGCGCCGCGTCATGAGCGCCGACCGCCAGGAGCTGCTGGCGCGCGCCGCGCTGACCCGGGTGCTGGAACCCGGCGAGGAGCTCGGCGGGCGGTGGCTGCGGCAGTGGGGGGCCGTGCGGCTGATACGGATGCTCACCGGGGACGGGGCAGCCGCCGCCGGGGCTGAGGTGCCGGAGGGTGCCGGGGCCGAGCGCCTGGCCGGGTACCGGAAGCGGGCGGTCGCCGCCGACCCGGAGCGGGACCTGGCGCAGATCGCCGAGGCCGGCGGGCGGTTCGTGGTGCCCGGCTCCGCGGAATGGCCCGGCCAGCTCGACGACCTCGGGGACGCCCGGCCGGTCGGGCTGTGGCTGTGCGGCAGTCCGCACCTGCGGATATGGGCGCTGCGTTCGGTGGCCGTGGTCGGCGCCCGCGCCTGCACCCCGTACGGGGCCCACATGGCGCAGACGCTGGCCGCCGGACTCGCCGAGCGCGGCTGGGTGGTGGTCTCCGGCGCGGCGTACGGGATCGACGGCGCCGCCCACCGTGGGGCCCTGGCCGCCGGCGGAGCCACCGCCGCGGTGCTGGCCTGCGGGGTCGACGTCCCGTACCCGCGGGGGCATGCCGGGCTGATCGGCCGCATCGGCCGGCAGGGGCTGCTCATCGGGGAGCTGCCGCCCGGCAGCCACCCCACGCCCAGCCGGTTCGTTCTGCGCAACCGGGTCATCGCCGGCCTCACCCGGGGCACGGTCGTGGTCGAGGCCGCCTACCGCAGCGGCTCGCTGGTCACCGCCCGGCGGGCCCGGGAGCTCGGCCGGTTCGTGATGGGCGTCCCCGGCCCGGCCACCAGCGGACTCTCCGCCGGTGTGCACGAACTGCTGCGCGGCGAGGCCGAGCTGGTCACCGATGCGGCCGAGGTCGTCGAACTGGTGGGCGGCATGGGGGAGCTGGCGCCGGTGCGGCGCGGGCCGGTGCTGCCCCGCGACCTGCTCGACCCGGCAGCCGCCCGGGTCCTGGAGGCGCTGCCGGCCGGCCGGACGGCAGCCGCGGCCGAGCTGGCCCTCGCCGCAGGCACCGGCACCGATGAAGTCATCGGCAGACTGTACGAACTTCACTCTCTGGGGTTCGTCGAACGGCAAGGCGACGGCTGGAAGTTGACGGCACGGACGGATGGCGCAGCCACCCAAACCGGAGTCACCCGGCGAGGCGGTCGTTGACCTGGGGCGTTCCGGTGAAAGAGTGAAGCCGATGAGAGACGCGGTCTTCCGGGTGGCAGCCGCCGGGACTGTGCGCGAGGCGCCGGTCCCGGGTCGCCCGCGCGGTGCAGGGAGCCTTTGCGCCCCCACGCGATCCCGTACTCTTCGCGCACCGCGACACTTCAGTCACGCTACGCTCACAAGGAATCCGGCCCCGACAAAGGCGAAGCATGCCCCAGCACACCTCAGGGTCTGACCGCGCCGCGGCACCCCCCGCTGCCCGCAGCAGCGTGCGGTCCACCGCGCCCTCGTCCCTGGACGCGCTGTGGCGCTCGTACAAGGACTCGGGGGACGAGAGACTGCGGGAGCAGCTGATCCTGCACTACTCGCCGCTGGTGAAGTACGTGGCCGGCCGGGTCAGCGTCGGTCTGCCGCCCAACGTCGAGCAGGCGGACTTCGTCTCCTCCGGGGTGTTCGGACTGATCGACGCCATCGAGAAGTTCGACATCGACCGGTCCATCAAGTTCGAGACCTACGCCATCACCCGGATCCGCGGCGCGATGATCGACGAACTGCGCGCCCTGGACTGGATCCCGCGGTCCGTGCGCCAGAAGGCCCGCGCCGTGGAGCGGGCCTACGCCACCCTGGAAGCCCAGCTGAGGCGTACCCCGACCGAGGCCGAGGTGGCCGCGGAGATGGGCGTCGGGGTGGAGGAACTCCACTCGGTCTTCAGCCAGTTGTGGCTGGCCAACGTGGTCGCCCTGGAAGACCTGCTGCACGTCGGCGGCGAGGGCGGCGACCGGCTCTCCCTGATGGACACCCTGGAGGACACCGCCGCCGACAATCCGGTGGAGGTGGCCGAGGACCGGGAACTGCGCCGGCTGCTGGCCCGGGCCATCAACACCCTGCCGGAACGCGAGAAGACCGTGGTCACCCTCTACTACTACGAGGGGCTCACGCTGGCCGAGATCGGCCATGTGCTGGGCGTCACCGAGAGCCGGGTCAGCCAGATCCACACCAAGTCGGTGCTGCAGCTGCGGGCCAAGCTGGCGGATGTCGGCCGCTGACCTTGCGCGACCTCCGTACAGTGGTGCTGTGCCCAGGATTCGAGCGGCCTCGGTGGCCGAGCACCGGACGATGCAGCGCGGCGCCCTGCTGGATGCCGCGCGATCCCTGCTGTCGGAGGGCGGGACGGAAGCGCTGACCTTCCCCGCCCTCGCCGAGCGGACCGGCCTCGCCCGGTCTTCGGTCTACGAATACTTCCGCTCCCGGGCGGCCGTGGTCGAAGAGCTCTGCGCCGTGGACTTCCCGGTGTGGGCGGCGGAGATCGAAGCCGCCATGCAGGCGGCCCCCACGCCCGAGGCCAAGATCGAGGCCTATGTGCGGCAGCAGCTGTCCCTGGTCGGGGACCGGCGGCACCGCGCGGTGGTGGCGATCTCCGCGAGCGAGCTGGACGCCGGCGCGCGGGAGAAGATCCGCGCGGCCCACGGCGGGTTGGTGGCGATGATCGTCGAGGCCCTGGGAGCCCTGGGCCACGCACAGCCCCGGCTCGCGGCGATGCTGCTGCAGGGCGTGGTCGACGCCGCCGTGCGCAGGATCGAGCTGGGCGCCGCCGAGAGCCCTGCCGAGGTCACCGAGGCCGCCGTCGCGATGGCCCTGCGGGGCGTCCGGGGCTGATCCCCCGGCCCCGGCACCGGCCTCTGACTCGGCCCCGGCGAACGGCAGCAGCCGCGGGGCCCAGCGGGGGAGCAGCCCCAGCGGGTTCAGATAGGTCTCACCGGCCAGCAGTCCCCAGTGCAGACAGGACGCGGGGCAGTGGCTGCCCGCGGTCAGCACGGCCACCGGCTGGCCGGCCCGCACTTCCTCGCCCACCGCGACCAGCGGCCGGACCGGCTCGTACGTGGTGCGCAGCCCACCCGGGAGGGTGAGGGAGAGCACCCCGCGGCCCGCCACCTGTCCGGCGTAATGCACCCGCCCCGGACCCACCGCCCGCACCCCGGCCCCCACCGGGGCCGCCAGGTCCACCCCGCGGTGCCCGGCCGCGTACGGCGTGGGCGGCGGATCCCACCAGCGCACCACGTCCAGCGGCGCGGGCAGCGGGCGCACGTACGACGGCGCGGGAGCCGGGAGCAGGGTCAGTAACAGGGCGAGCAGCAGTCCGGTCATGCACGCCAGGGTCCCGCGGGAACCGGCCGCCGTGTCCGGGCCTGTGGACAGCCGGGCCGCTGTGGACAGGGACGTCACCCGGCACGGCACCGGGTCCCGTACACTTCTTGTGGCGATCCGGGTCACCGGGTCGACTTCGCACGCCCCAGCACCGGCCGGAAACGGCACAGGTGACAGCGTCTCTCGGTCCCCTCCCGGGGGCAGGACGCGGCGGGGCGTCAGGATGCAACCGAGAATTCAAGGAGATACGGCCATGGCCGTCGTCACGATGCGGGAGCTGCTGGAAAGCGGCGTCCACTTCGGTCACCAGACCCGTCGCTGGAACCCGAAGATGAAGCGCTTCATCTTCACCGAGCGCAACGGCATCTACATCATCGACCTGCTCCAGTCGCTGTCGTACATCGACCGCGCCTACGAGTTCGTCAAGGAGACCGTCGCGCACGGCGGCTCCATCATGTTCGTCGGCACCAAGAAGCAGGCGCAGGAGGCGATCGCCGAGCAGGCGACCCGCGTCGGCATGCCCTACGTCAACCAGCGCTGGCTGGGCGGCATGCTCACCAACTTCTCCACCGTCTACAAGCGCCTTCAGCGTCTGAAGGAGCTTGAGGCGATCGACTTCGAGGATGTGGCCGCCTCTGGCCTCACCAAGAAGGAGCTCCTGGTCCTCTCCCGCGAGAAGGCCAAGCTGGAGAAGACCCTCGGTGGTATCCGCGAGATGTCGAAGGTTCCCAGCGCCGTCTGGATCGTCGACACCAAGAAGGAGCACATCGCCGTCGGTGAGGCGCGCAAGCTCCACATCCCGGTCGTCGCGATCCTCGACACCAACTGCGACCCCGACGAGGTCGACTACAAGATCCCGGGCAACGACGACGCGATCCGCTCCGTCACCCTGCTCACCCGCGTGATCGCCGACGCCGTCGCCGAGGGCCTCATCGCCCGCTCCGGCGCTGCGACCGGTGACTCGAAGCCGGGCGACAAGGCCGCCGCCGAGCCGCTCGCCGAGTGGGAGCGCGACCTGCTCGAGGGCGAGAAGAAGGCCGACGACGCCGAGGCTCCGGCCGAGGTTGCCGCTGAGGCCCCCGCCGCCGAGGCCGTCGAGGCCGAGGCTCCGGCCGCCGAGGCCGAGCAGGCCTGACCCACTGAGAGCGCCCTGAGTTCACTCCCAGGGCACTCACAGCACGGACGATGACGACGGGGGACGGTGCCAAAAGCACCGCCCCCCGCCGTTCACCCGTAGATCTACGACTTCGAGAGAGAATCACAGACTCATGGCGAACTACACCGCCGCTGACGTCAAGAAGCTCCGCGAGCTCACCGGCGTCGGCATGATGGACTGCAAGAAGGCGCTCGAGGAGGCCGACGGCGACGTCGAGAAGGCCCAGGAAGCGCTGCGCATCAAGGGTCAGAAGGGCGTCGCCAAGCGCGAGGGCCGTTCTGCCGAGAACGGTGCCGTCGTCTCCCTCATCGCCGACGACAACACCTCCGGTGTCCTGGTCGAGCTGAAGTGCGAGACGGACTTCGTCGCCAAGGGCCAGAAGTTCCAGGACGTCGCCGCCACGCTCGCCGAGCACGTCGCCAAGACCTCCCCGGCCGACCTCGAGGCGCTGCTCGCCTCCGAGATCGAGGCCGGCAAGACCGTGCAGGCGTTCGTCGACGAGGCCAACGCCCTCCTCGGCGAGAAGATCGTCCTGGACCGCTTCGCGCAGTACACCGACGGTTACGTCTCCGCGTACATGCACCGCACCATGCCCGACCTGCCCCCGCAGATCGGTGTTCTCGTCGAGTTCGACAAGGAGAACGCCGAGCTCGCCAAGGGCATCGCGCAGCACATCGCCGCCTTCGCGCCGAAGTACCTCACCCGTGAGGATGTCCCGGCCGAGGTCGTCGAGTCCGAGCGTCGCGTCGCCGAGGAGACCACCCGCGCCGAGGGCAAGCCCGAGGCCGCGCTCCCGAAGATCGTCGAGGGCCGCGTGAACGCGTTCTTCAAGGACGCCACCCTGCTGGGCCAGCCGTACGCGCTGGACCAGAAGAAGTCCGTCCAGCAGCTCCTGGACGAGGCCGGTGTCACCCTGAAGCGCTTCACCCGCATCAAGGTCGGCATCTGAGTCCGTCCGTACCGCGACGGACACCGGACCCCGGTAGGGTCTGAGGCAGTCGTCCGCGCTCGCGCAGGACGACCGCAGATCTGACGAGGAGGCCATTGCCGCAGAGGGAACCGCAAGGACCCAACGGCAATGGCCTTCTTCGTATGTGCACGAGGAGATCTCCATGAATCAGGGCGTGGACCCCCACACCGCTTCCGACGACAAGAGCGACCACGACAAGAAGGGCCGCCGCTTCATGCTGAAGCTGTCGGGCGAGGCCTTCTCCGGCGGCGGCGGGCTCGGTGTCGATCCCGACGTCGTCCACGCCATCGCGCGCGAGATCGCCGCGGTGGTCCGCGACGGCGCGGAGATCGCGATCGTCATCGGCGGCGGCAACTTCTTCCGCGGCGCCGAGCTGCAGCAGCGCGGCATGGACCGGGCCCGCTCCGACTACATGGGCATGCTCGGCACCGTTATGAACTGCCTCGCCCTCCAGGACTTCCTGGAGAAGGAAGGCATCGACTCCCGCGTCCAGACCGCCATCACCATGGGCCAGGTCGCGGAGCCGTACATCCCGCTGCGGGCCGTACGGCACCTGGAGAAGGGCCGCGTCGTGATCTTCGGCGCCGGCATGGGCATGCCCTACTTCTCCACCGACACCACCGCCGCTCAGCGTGCGCTGGAAATCGACGCCGAGGCCCTGCTCATGGGCAAGAACGGCGTGGACGGGGTCTACGACTCCGACCCGAAGACCAACCCGGACGCCGTCAAGTTCGACGCGCTCGAGTACGGCGAGGTGCTCTCCCGCGACCTCAAGGTCGCCGACGCCACCGCGATCACGCTGTGCCGTGACAACAAGCTGCCGATCCTCGTGTTCGAGCTCCTGACCGAGGGCAATATCGCCCGCGCCGTCAAGGGTGAGAAGATCGGGACGCTCGTGAGCGACCAGGGCACCCGGGCCTGAGCGCTCTGCCGGCCGGCAGCCGGCCGCCCGCCTGAACCATCCATATCTGACATGCAGGAGCACGTGGTGATCGAAGAAATCCTCCTCGAGGCCGAGGAGAAGATGGAGAAGGCCGTCGTGGTCGCCAAAGAGGACTTCGCCGCGATCCGCACCGGCCGTGCGCACCCGGCGATGTTCAACAAGATCGTGGCGGACTACTACGGTGCCATCACCCCCATCAACCAGCTCGCCTCGTTCTCGGTGCCCGAGCCGCGCATGGCCATCGTGACCCCGTTCGACAAGAGCGCGCTGCGCAACATCGAGCAGGCCATCCGCGACTCCGACCTGGGTGTCAACCCCAGCAACGACGGCAACATCATCCGGGTGACCTTCCCGGAGCTGACGCAGGACCGCCGCAAGGAATACATCAAGGTCGCGCGCACCAAGGCCGAGGACTCCAAGGTCTCCATCCGTTCCGTCCGCCGCAAGGCGAAGGACTCCCTCGACAAGCTCGTCAAGGACAAGGAGTCCGGCGAGGACGAGGTGCGCCGCGCGGAGAAGGAGCTCGACGACACCACCGCGAAGTACGTCGCACAGGTGGACGAGCTGCTCAAGCACAAGGAAGCCGAGCTCCTCGAGGTCTGATGAACGACTCTCCCTGGGAGGCGGAGCCGGTTCCGGCAGGTCCCGCATATGATCGGGGGGCCGTCCTTCCGGACGGCCCCCCGTTCCGCGCCGACATGCCGCCGCAGGAGCCCATGGCCACGCCACCCCCACAGGCCCCGCAGGAGCCCCCGCCGCCGCCCAAGAAGCGCGCCGGGCGCGACCTGCGTGCCGCCATAGGGGTCGGTGTCGGCCTCGGAGCGGTCATCTTCGCCTCGCTGCTGATCGTCAAGGCGGTCTTCGTCGGCGTCGTCGTCGTCGCCGTGGTCGTCGGCCTCTGGGAGCTGACCACCCGGCTGCAGGAACGCAAGGGCATCAAGGCACCGCTGGTCCCGCTCGCCGTCGGCGGCGCCGCCATGGTCATCGCCGGGTACGTCCGGGGCGCCGAGGGCGCCTGGATCGCCATGGCGCTGACCTCGCTGGCGGTGCTGGTGTGGCGGATGACAGAACCGCCCGAGGACTACCTCAAGGACGTCACGGCCGGCGTCTTCGCGGCGTTCTACGTGCCCTTCCTGGCCACCTTCGTCGCCATGCTCCTCGCAGCCGACGACGGCGCGCAGCGGGTGATCACCTTCCTGGTACTCACCGTGGTCAGCGACACCGGGGCCTACGCGGTCGGCTGGCGCTTCGGCAAGCACAAGCTCGCCCCGCGGATCAGCCCCGGCAAGACCCGCGAGGGCCTGTTCGGCGCGATCGCCTTCGCCATGGTGGCGGGCGCGCTGTGCATGCAGTTCCTGATCGACGGCGGAAGCTGGTGGCAGGGCCTGGTCCTGGGCCTGCTGGTCGCGGTCAGCGCCACCCTGGGCGACCTGGGCGAGTCGATGATCAAGCGGGACCTGGGCATCAAGGACATGGGCACGCTCCTGCCCGGCCATGGCGGCATCATGGACCGGCTGGACTCGCTCCTGCCGACCGCCCCGGTGGTCTGGCTGCTGCTCGCGGTCTTCGTCGGCACCGGCTGAGCCGCACGGCACCGGCTGATCCGGCGCGCGCGGCACGGCCGCGCGGCGGACGCGTATCCTGAAAGGCGCGCCACTTTCGAGTGGCGCGCCTTTTCCGTTCCGAACCTTCGGGGACGGACCCCCGTGAGGTCTCCTGGCTCCGGTCGAGCCACCAGTCCGCTCCGCCCCCGGCGGAGACGCGCCCAGGCCTCGTCGTACTGAGGAGAACATCTCATGGCCCCCCGTCCCGTTCCCGGTGAGCTCACCTTCGTCGCACCCCGCGGGGCGAAGAAGCCCCCGCGGCACCTGGCCGACCTCACCCCCGCCGAGCGGCGCGAGGCGGTCGCCGCGATCGGGGAGAAGCCGTTCCGCGCCAAGCAGCTCTCCCAGCACTACTTCGCCCGGTACGCGCACGACCCGGCGGAGTGGACCGACATCCCGGCCGCGTCCCGCGAGAAGCTCCGCGAGGAGCTGCTCCCCGACCTGATGTCCGTGATCCGGCACATCTCCTGCGACGACGACACCACCCGCAAGACCCTGTGGAAGCTCCACGACGGCACCCTGGTGGAGTCCGTCCTGATGCGCTACCCGGACCGGGTCACCATGTGCATCTCCTCGCAGGCCGGCTGCGGCATGAACTGCCCGTTCTGTGCCACCGGCCAGGCCGGCCTGGACCGCAACCTGTCCACCGCGGAGATCGTCCACCAGATCGTCGACGGCATGCGCGCCCTGCGCGACGGCGAGGTTCCCGGCGGCCCGGCCCGCCTCTCCAACATCGTCTTCATGGGCATGGGCGAGCCGCTCGCCAACTACAAGCGGGTGGTCGGCGCCATCCGCCGGCTCACCGACCCCGAGCCCGACGGCCTCGGCCTCTCCCAGCGCGGCATCACCGTCTCCACCGTCGGCCTGGTCCCGGCCATGCTCCGGTTCGCCGACGAGGGCTTCAAGTGCCGTCTCGCCGTCTCGCTGCACGCGCCCGACGACGAGCTGCGCGACACCCTGGTGCCGGTGAACACCCGCTGGAAGGTCCGCGAGGTGCTGGACGCGGCCTGGGAGTACGCCGAGAAGTCCGGCCGCCGCATCTCCATCGAGTACGCCCTGATCCGCGACATCAACGACCAGGCCTGGCGTGGCGACCTGCTGGGCCGGCTGCTCAAGGGCAAGCGCGTACACGTCAACCTGATTCCGCTGAACCCGACCCCGGGCTCCAAGTGGACCGCCTCCCGCCCCGAGGACGAGCGCGCCTTTGTCCAGGCCATCGCCAACCACGGGGTGCCGGTGACCGTTCGTGACACCCGTGGCCAGGAGATCGACGGTGCCTGCGGCCAGCTCGCCGCGAGCGAGCGGTAGGCTGCCCCCGTACATCTGCATATTCCGACAGGGGAGCGCCACAGCGCTGAGAGTGCGGTCCGTCAACCGCAGACCCTCAGAACCTCGCCCAGGTCATTCTGGGTAGGAAGTTCGGTCACCACCTCAAGCTGTTGCGCCCTGCCCCGGGCCTCCCGCTCCTTGCGAGCGCCCGGGGCAGGGCCGCGTCTTCTCCTGGTCACTCCAGGAGGAATGTTCCGTGAGCACCACCAAGAAGATCGCGGGCACCGCGCTCGCCGTCGCGCTCGGCGTCGGCACGCTGGCCGCCTGTGGCAACGGCGACACCAAGGACAAGGGCGCCGCCGCGAGCGGTGAGCCGAAGTCGAAGACCGTCACCCTCGTCGGCCACGACTCCTTCAACGCCTCCGACGCGATCCTGAAGGAGTTCGAGAAGCAGACCGGCTACACGGTCAAGGTGGTCAAGAGCGGGGACGCGGGTGCCGCCCTCAACCAGGAGATCCTCACCAAGGGCAAGCCCCGCGGCGACGTCTTCTTCGGCGTCGACAACACCCTGCTGTCCCGCGCCCTCGACAACGGGATCTTCACCCCGTACGAGGCCAAGGGCCTGGCCGGGGTCGGTGCGGCCTACCAGCTCGACAAGGAGCACCGGGTCACCCCGATCGACACCGCCGACATCTGCATCAACTACGACAAGAAATACTTCGCGGACAAGAAGCTCGCCCCGCCGCAGACGCTGGACGACCTGATCAAGCCCGAGTACAAGAACCTCCTGGTCGCGGAGAACGCCGCGACCTCCTCCCCGGGCCTCGGCTTCCTGCTCGCCACCGTCGGCAAGTACGGCGAGCAGGGCTGGGAGGACTACTGGAGCAAGCTCAAGGCCAACGGGGTAGAGGTCGTTGACGGCTGGGAGCAGGCCTACAACGAGCGGTTCTCCGGCTCCGCGGGCGGCAAGAAGGCCAAGGGGGACCGGCCGCTGGTCGTCTCCTACGCCTCCAGCCCGCCGGTCGAGGTGCTGTACGCCGAGCCGCAGCCGGCCGAGGCCCCGACGGGCGTCGCCACCGGCACCTGCTTCCGCCAGGTCGAGTTCGCGGGCCTGCTCAAGGGCGCCAAGAACGAAGCGGGCGGCAAGGCCCTGCTGGACTTCCTGATCACCAAGGGGTTCCAGGAGGACATGCCGCTGAACATGTTCGTGAACCCGGTGGTCAAGGACGCGAAGCTGCCGGAGATCTTCACCAAGCACGGCGTGGTCATCGAGAAGCCGGAGACGGTCGCTCCGGACACGATCGCCAAGAACCGTGAGCAGTGGGTCAAGTCGTGGACCTCGCTCGTCGTGAAGTAGACAGCGAGAAGCGCGAGAACCGCGTGAGCCGCGAGGGCCGCGTGAGTCACCGGCAGCAGCTCCGGCGCAACGGCACGGCCGTCAGGCTCGCCCTGATGGCCGTGCCCCTCGCGTTCTTCGCGCTGTTCTTCGGCTGGCCCGTCGCCTCCATCGTGGGCCGCGGGCTCAAGACCGACAGCGGCTGGCAGTTCGGGCAGATCGCCGAGGTGCTCAGCCGGCCCGACATCGCGGGCGTGCTCTGGTTCACCACCTGGCAGGCCTGTGCCTCCACCGCGCTCACCCTGCTGCTCGCGCTCCCCGCCGCGTACGTGTTCGCGCGCTTCGAGTTCCCCGGGAAGCAGCTGCTGCGCGCGGTGGTCACCGTGCCCTTTGTGCTGCCCACCGTGGTCGTCGGCACCGCCTTCCTGGCCCTGGTCGGGCGGGGCGGGCTGACCGACGAGCTGTGGGGGGTGCGGCTGGACACCACCGTCTGGGCGATCCTGCTGGCGCACGTCTTCTTCAACTACGCCGTGGTCGTCCGCACCGTCGGCGGGCTGTGGGCCCAGCTGGACCCGCGCCAGGAGGAGGCCGCCCGGGTGCTCGGGGCCGGCCGGTTCGCGGCCTGGCGGCGGGTGACCCTGCCCGCGCTCGCCCCGGCCGTGGGGGCCGCCGCGCTGATGGTGTTCCTGTTCACCTTCAGCTCCTTCGGCGTCGTACAGATCCTCGGCGGGCCGTCGTACGCCACCCTGGAGGTGGAGGTCTACCGGCAGACCGCGCAGCTGCTGGACCTCTCGACGGCGGCCGTGCTGACCCTGGTGCAGTTCGCCGCGATCGGCATGATCCTCGGCATCCACGCCTGGACCGTACGCCGCCGGGAGACCGCGCTGCGGCTGGTCGACCCCTCCGGTACGGCGCACCGGCCGCGCGGGCTCGCCCAGCGGGCGCTGCTCGGCGGGGTGCTGCTGACGATCGCGCTGCTGATCGTGCTGCCGCTGGGGGTCCTGGTGGAACGCTCCTTCGATGTGCCCGGCGGATACGGCCTCGGCTTCTACCGGGCCCTGCAGGACGCCGGCGCCACCGGGACCTTCCTGGTGCCCCCGCTGGACGCGATCTGGAACTCCCTCCAGTACGCGCTGGCCGCCACCGCCATCGCGCTGCTGATCGGCGGACTCGCCGCCGCCGCGCTCACCCGGCGGGCCGGGCCGTTCCTACGGGGCTTCGACGCGCTGCTGATGCTGCCGCTGGGCGTGTCCGCGGTCACCGTCGGCTTCGGCTTCCTGATCACCCTGGACGAGCCGCCGCTGGACCTGCGGACCTCGTGGATCCTGGTGCCGCTGGCCCAGGCCCTGGTCGGCGTCCCCTTCGTCGTACGGACCATGCTGCCGGTGCTGCGGGCGGTGGACGCGCGGCTGCGGGAGGCCGCGGCGGTGCTCGGCGCCTCGCCCTGGCGGGCCTGGCGGGAGGTGGACCTGCCGCTGGTGCGGCGGGCCCTGCTGATCGCCGCCGGGTTCGCCTTCGCCGTCTCGCTCGGCGAATTCGGGGCGACCGTCTTCATCGCCCGGCCCGACAACCCGACCCTGCCGGTGGCCGTGGCCCGGCTGCTCGGACGGGCGGGCGAGCTCAACTACGGCCAGGCGATGGCGCTGAGCACCATCCTGATGCTGGTGTGCGCGGCGTCCCTGCTCCTGCTGGAGCGGCTGCGGTCCGACAAGACCTCCGGAGAATTCTGATGCGCGGAATGCTGGAACTCGACGATGTTTCGGTCCGCTTCGGCGAGCGCGCCGTGGTCGACGCCGTGCACCTCGAGGTGGCCGAGCACGAGATCGTGTGTGTGCTCGGGCCGAGCGGCAGCGGCAAGTCCACCCTGCTGCGGGTGGTGGCCGGGCTGCAGCCGGTCTCCGCGGGCCGGGTCCGGCTCGCCGGGGCCGACCAGTTGGGGGTCCCGGTGCACCGGCGCGGGGTGGGCCTGATGTTCCAGGACCACCAGCTCTTCCCGCACCGGGACGTGGGCGGGAACGTCGCGTTCGGCCTGCGCATGCAGGGCACCGCGCGCAGCGCCCGCGAGGCCAGGGTCACCGAACTCCTGGACCTGGTCGGCCTGCCGGGCGCGGAACGGCGGGCGGTGGCCTCGCTGTCCGGAGGCGAACAGCAGCGGGTCGCGCTGGCCCGGGCGCTGGCGCCATCGCCCCGGCTGCTGATGCTGGACGAGCCGCTGGGCCAGCTGGACCGGGGGCTGCGGGAGCGGCTGGTGGTCGAACTGCGCTCGCTGTTCTCCCGGCTGGGCACCACCGTGCTGGCCGTCACCCACGACCAGGGCGAGGCCTTCGCCCTGGCCGACCGGGTGGTGGTGATGCGGGACGGCCGGATCGCGCAGGCCGGTTCCCCGCTGGAGGTCTGGCAGCGGCCTGCCTCCGAGTTCGTGGCCCGGTTCCTGGGCTTCGAGAACGTGGTCCCGGCCCGGGTGTCGGACGGGTCGGCGGACACTCCGTGGGGCCGGATCCCGGTGCCGGCCGGTGCGGCGGAGGGGGAGTGCCGGCTGCTGGTGCGGCCGGCGGGCGTGCGGCTGGGGGCGGTGGGGCTGCGCTGCACGGTGGAGTCCCGGACGTTCCGGGGCACCCATGTGGCGGTGACGCTGCGGCCGGAGTCCGGGCCGGAGCTGGAGGCGGAGTGCGAGCTGGCGGAGGCGCCGGAGGTGGGCGCGGCCGTCTCGGTGACCTTCGCCCCCTCGGACCTGGTCTTCCTCCCCGCGCCCTAGCCTCCGCTCCGATCGGCGGCTAGCCCACCGGGACCCGGGCCGGTTCGGGAGCCGGGGCCGGGTCCGGGGCGGGGTCGTGCTTGCCGAACCAGGCGACGGCCACCGCGCCCGTCACCGCCAGGGTGAAGCCCAGGACGGCCAGCCAGGCGAAGCCGGGCCGGGAGGCGTCGCCCAGCCAGAGGACGCCGATCGCGCCCGGGAGGACCGTCTCGCCGACCACCAGCGCGGCCGTCGCCCCGTTCACCGAGCCGATCTGCAGGGCCACCGTGTGCAGGTACATGCCGCCGGAGCCGGCGATCAGGATCGCGTACAGGGCCGGGTCGGCCAGCAGCGCGCCCAGGTCGAAGGGGTCGACCCCGTCGAGGATGCGGACGCCCACGCCCAGCGCACCGAAGCCCAGCCCGGAGAGCAGACCGGCGAGGATCGCGGCCCGCGCGCCGAGGAAGCGGACGGCGACCGTCCCGCCCACAATGATCAGCACGGTGACGGCCAGCAGCCACCAGTGGGTGGACCGCGGGCTGTGCCCGCTGCCCTCGTGGCCCGCGGCGGTGGCCAGCAGCACCAGCGCGGTGCAGACCACCCCGATGGAGGTCCACTCCTTGCGGGTCAGCCGGATCCCCAGCATCTTCACGCTCAGCACCGCCGTGATCACCAGGTTCGCGCTGATCACCGTCTGGGACAGGAACAGCGGCAGCAGCCGGGCCGCCAGCGCGCCCAGTCCGAAGCCCACGAAGTCCAGGATGGTCCCGACAATGAACTCCCAGGTCATCGCCGCCTTCGCGGTGGACGACAGGTTCGGTCCGCCGTGCGCGGTCACCCCCGCATCGGCCGGGTTCTCGCGGGCGGCCCGGCGGGAGCCCACGGCTTGCAGCACGGACCCCGTGCCGTAGCAGATGGACGCCGCAATGGCGGTGAGCAGGCCTATGAGCACTGAGCGCTCCGTTCACGTCTGGCAGGTTCTGCGGTAGCTAAACCACGTACCACTGCCAGACGTGCGAAAGGCCCCCGAAGTTGCCTGAGGCGGGTCAACTCATTGCGGCGAGCGCATCCGGCACCTCGGTCACCGACTCCACCAGCGCGATCCGCGACTCCATCGCACGGCCCGCGGCGAGCGCCTGCAGCAACGGCCAGGCGGGCAGCCGCTCGGTCCAGTGCGCCCGGTTGACCAGGACCATCGGGGTCGGCTCGCCGCGCGAGGAGTAGTAGTTGGGCGTGGCGTTGTCGAAGATCTCCTGCACCGTGCCGGCCGCGCCCGGCAGGAACACCACCCCCGCGTTCGAACGGGCCAGCAGCCCGTCCTCCCGGGTGGCGTTCGCGAAGTACTTGGCGATGTGGCCGGCGAACGCGTTCGGCGGCTCGTGCCCGTAGAACCAGGTGGGGATGCCCACCGAGTCCCCGCCGGCCGGCCAGCGCTCCCGTACCGCGAAGGCCGCCTGCGCCCACTCCGACACGGACGGTACGAACGAGGGAGCCTTGGCCAGTAGTTCCAGTGCCCCGGTGAGGGCTCCGTCCGGAGCCGGGGCGAGGTAGGCCCCGAGGTTCGCGGCCTCCATGGCGCCCGGCCCGCCGCCGGTGGCCACCGTCAGCCCGGTCCGGGCCAGGGCCCGGCCGAGCTCGGCCGCCCCCCGGTAGTCGGCGGCGCCGCGGGCCATGGCGTGGCCGCCCATCACGCCCACCACCCGGGCGCCCGCAAGGCGCTCGTCGAGGGCGTCGGAGATGGCGTCGTCGTGGATGGCCCGCAGCATCGACGCGAAGACGTCCCCGTCGGCCTTGGTCTCCTGGAACCAGGAGTACGCGCGGGCGTCCGCGGTGGACTCGTAGCCCGAGCGGAGCCCGGTGAACAGCTCCTCCGGGGTGTAGAGCAGCCCGCGGTACGGGTCGAAGGGCAGGTCCGGCACCGGCGGGAAGACCAGTGCCCCGTCCGCCCGGACCTTCGCCGCCGCGTCCGGCTCCATCGGGCAGCCCAGGAACACCGCCGAGGAGGTGTCGGCGGACAGCAGTGCGAAGGTACGTTCCAGCAGGTTGACCGACTGGATCCGGTACCCGCTCAGGGAGCCGCGGGCGACCACCTGGTCGAACTCGGTGAGCGTCTCGATCTCGATGTCTGCATGTGCCACCCGGCCCACCCTACGGTGAACCCCGTTCAGCGGGTCAGCGCGGCAGCCGTCAGCTGCGCCACACCCCAGCTGAGCGGCACACACACGGCCAGCAGGGTGGTGGCCCGCAGGGTCGCGGCGGTGCGCAGCACCCGGCCCGGGGTGCCGAGGCCGCGCAGGGTCTGCCGGGTCTCCGCCCGGGCCTGCCGGGCCTCGACGGCCGTGGTCAGCAGGGTGGCCGCGACGCAGGCGACCACCAGGGCGACGGCCGGGCCGGTGAGCGGGCCGAGCGAGACCGGGAGGCCGCCGCGGTCGCGCAGGGCCAGCACGGTGAACCCGCCGACGGCCACCGCACAGAGCAGGCCGAGCGGGCCGCCGACCCGGCAGGCCTCCTCCTGGAGCCCGCGGCCGGCGAGCAGCCGCAGGGCACCGGGGCGGGCCGACTGGACCAGTGCCCCGCAGGCGTAGGTGAGCGCGGGCCCGGCCAGGGCCAGTCCGAGGGCGGTCAGCGACCAGCCGGCGAGCACGCCCGCCGTGCCCCGGCCGGCGTACGCCTCGACGGCGAGACCGCAGGCGGTCAGCGCGACCCCCCAGGGCAGGCTCGCGTGCACAGGACGCGGTGCGCGCGGTCGCGCCAGTGCGACGGCGGCCGAACCGGTCAGCGGCACCACGGCCAGCAGGGTGAGCGAGGCCGCCACCGGCAGCGGCAGCTCCGCGTGCAACAGCCCGGCCCCGGCCCCGTCGAAGGGCAGCCCGGTGACATCGCCGCGCAGATGGAGGAAGACGGCGAGGGCGAGGACACTGCCCAGGGTGCAGGCCACGGCGGTGGAGACCGCCGCGACCAGAGTGAGCCGTACGGGTCCCAGCCCGGCCGCGGACAGCCCCTCCAGGGGCCGGGTCGCCGGGTCGGTCCGGGCCACCGCGACGGCGAGCCGCACGGTGACGGCGAGCGGCACCAGGGCCCACAGCAGCCGGGGGAACGATCCGGCAGGGTGTGCGGTGGCCTCCGCGAGGACGGCCAGCAGCAGGAAGCCGGTGCCGGCCGAGGCGGCGGCGACCAGCAGTCTGCGCAGCTGGACCAGCGGGCGGGAGCCGCGGGCTAGGCGGAGAGCGAGCACTCGGCGCGGCCCTCCGGGGTGTCGGAGCCGGGCGGGCCGGCGGCTGTGGTGGTTCCGGCGGTGCGGCCGTCGAGGAGTTCGAGGCTGCGGTCGGCGGCGGCCACGGTCTCCGGGTCCTGGGTGGCGATCAGCACGGTGATGGAGTGGGACCGGGCGGCGGTGGTCAGGGTGCGGAGCAGCCGGGCGCGTTCGGCCCGGTGCAGCGGTGCGGTCGGCTCGTCCGCGAAGATCACCTGGGGTTCGTGGACCAGGGCCCGGGCCAGGGCCGTGCGCTGGGACTCGGCCCGGGTCAGGGCCCGGGGCCGCTTGCGGGCGAAGGCGCCGATGTCGAGCCGGTCCAGCCATTCGAGGGCGGTGCGCTTGGCGGTGCGGTGCGGGGTGCCGGAGATCAGCAGCGGCAGGGCGGCGTTCTCCCACACGGTCAGCTCGGGCAGCAGCAGGGGTTCCGGCCCGATCCAGCCGAACCGGTCCCGGCGCAGCCGCTCCCGGGCCAGCGGGCCCATGGTGTGCACGGGCACGCTGTTGAACCACACCTCGCCCTGGTCGGGCACCAACTGCCCGGACAGGCAGCGGAGCAGGGTGGTCTTTCCGCTGCCCCGCGGGCCGGTGACGGCGAGGATCTCGCCCTCGCGGACACCGGCGGAAACACCGATGAGGCCCGGCGAGCCGCTGTGGGAGTAGTGCAGGGAACGTGCCCAGAGCACATCATTGTCCGGTGGAGCCACCATGGCGTACACCTCCGTCCGGGGGAACGAAGCGGAGCCCGTTCGGTCACTCGCGCCGTACAGAGATGTAAAGAGATGAACGTCTTGACTGCCGACAGCACACGGCCCGGACCCCCTCGTTCTCACTCGAACGGAGGATCCGGGCCGTGTGCGGGCGCCGGGAGCGGCGTGCTGACTAGAGCTTGGTCCACGCCTCGGTGAGCACCGAGCGCAGGATGCCTTCGATCTCGTCGAAGGTGCCCTGGTCGGCGATCAGCGGCGGGGCCAGCTGGATGACCGGGTCGCCACGGTCGTCGGCCCGGCAGTACAGGCCGTTCTCGAAGAGCGCCTTGGAGAGGAAGCCGTAGAGCACGCGCTCGGTCTCCTCGTCCGTGAAGGACTCCTTGGTGACCTTGTCCTTGACGAGCTCGATGCCGTAGAAGAAGCCGTTGCCGCGGACGTCGCCGACGATCGGCAGGTCGTGCAGCTTCTTCAGCGTGTTGAAGAAGTTGCCCTCCTGGTCCAGCACGTGCTGGTTCAGGCCTTCCTTGTCGAAGATGTCGAGGTTGGCGATCGCGACCGCCGAGGACACCGGGTGGCCACCGAAGGTGTAGCCGTGCAGGAAGGTGTTGTCGCCCTTGTAGAACGGCTCGGCGATGCGGTCCGAGACGATGCAGGCACCGATCGGGGAGTAGCCCGAGGTCATGCCCTTGGCGCAGGTGATCATGTCGGGCACGTAGCCGAACTTGTCACAGGCGAACATCGTGCCGAGGCGGCCGAAGGCGCAGATCGTCTCGTCCGAGACGAGCAGCACGTCGTACTGGTCGCAGATCTCGCGGACCCGCTGGAAGTACCCGGGCGGCGGCGGGAAGCAGCCGCCGGCGTTCTGCACCGGCTCCAGGAAGACGGCCGCGACGGTGTCGGGGCCCTCGAAGAGGATCTGCTGCTCGATCTGGTCGGCGGCCCAGCGGCCGAAGGCCTCCGGGTCGTCACCGTGGATCGGGGCGCGGTAGATGTTGGTGTTCGGCACCTTGTGGGCACCGGGGACCAGCGGCTCGAAGGGGGCCTTCAGGGCCGGCAGGCCGGTGATGGACAGGGCGCCCTGCGGGGTGCCGTGGTAGGCGACCGCACGCGAGATGACCTTGTACTTGGTGTGCTTGCCCTGCAGCTTGAAGTACTGCTTGGCGAGCTTCCAGGCGGTCTCGACGGCCTCGCCGCCACCGGTGGTGAAGAAGACCTTGTTCAGGTCGCCGGGGGCGTAGTCCGCCAGGCGCTCCGCGAGCTCCACAGCCTTGGGGTGCGCGTACGACCAGACGGGGAAGAACGCGAGTTCCTGGGCCTGCTTGTAGGCGACCTCGGCGAGCTCCTTGCGGCCGTGGCCGGCGTTGACCACGAACAGTCCGGCGAGACCGTCCAGGTAGCGCTTGCCCTTGTCGTCGTAGATGTAGGTGCCCTCGCCCCGCACGATGGTGGGGACGGGGGAGTTCTCGTACGAGGACATGCGGGTGAAGTGCATCCACAGGTGGTCGTACGCGGTCTTGGACAGGTCCTGGGTCACGGTTATCGGGTTCCCCACATGTAGGTCTGCTTCTTCAGCTTCAGATAAACGAAGCTTTCGGTAGATCGCACGCCGGGGAGCGTGCGGATCTTCTTGTTGATCGTTTCCAGCAGGTGGTCGTCGTCCTCGCAGACGATCTCCACCATCAGGTCGAACGAGCCGGCGGTCATCACCACGTACTCGCACTCGGCCATGGCGGTCAGCGCGTCGGCAACCGGGTCGAGGTCGCCCTCGACATTGATGCCGACCATCGCCTGGCGCCGCAGCCCCACGGTGAGCGGGTCGGTGACGGCGACGATCTGCATGACGCCCTGGTCGAGCAGCTTCTGTACGCGCTGGCGTACGGCTGCCTCGGAGAGGCCCACGGCCTTGCCGATCGCTGCGTAGGGACGGCGACCGTCCTCCTGCAGTTGCTCGATGATCGCCAGGGACACAGCATCGACCGAAGGGGACGGTTGTCTGTTCCTGGAATCTGCGCTTCGACTGACCACGGCCTCACTGTGCACGAGGAGTCGTCTGTTCCGCAACCGGTAATCGATGAAATCCGTTGTCTTGAGTCCCGAACTTCACTGATTTCGTAGTTGGCCCCGCCTGGCTCTGTCGAAAGCGTCACCAAAGAGGCTAGGCTGGGGTAGTTGTCTCAATCATTGGACATGTGATCAGGAGTGTGGGTGTAGTGACCACCGAACTGCGTCGTCTGCGCAACTACATCGGCGGAGAGTTCAAGGACGCCGCCGACGGGCGGACCACCGAGGTGGTCAACCCCGCCACCGGCGAGGTGTACGCGACCGCCCCGCTGTCCGGCCAGGCCGATGTCGACGCCGCCATGGCCGCCGCTGCCGCGGCCTTCCCGGGCTGGCGCGACACCACCCCCGCCGAGCGCCAGAAGGCCCTGCTGAAGATCGCGGACGCCTTCGAGGCCCGCGCCGAGGAGCTCGTCGCCGCCGAGTCCGAGAACACGGGCAAGCCGCTGGGCCTCACGGCCAGCGAGGAACTGCCGCCCATGGTCGACCAGATCCGCTTCTTCGCGGGCGCGGCGCGCATGCTCGAAGGCCGCTCGGCCGGCGAGTACATGGACGGGATGACCTCGATCATCCGCCGCGAGCCGGTCGGCGTCTGCGCCCAGGTCGCGCCGTGGAACTACCCGATGATGATGGCCGTGTGGAAGTTCGCCCCGGCCATCGCCGCGGGCAACACCGTGGTGCTCAAGCCCTCGGACACCACCCCGGCCTCCACCGTGCTGATGGCCGAGATCATCGACTCGGTCCTGCCCAAGGGCGTCTTCAACGTCATCTGCGGCGACCGCGAGACCGGCAAGGCGATGGTCGAGCACTCCGTACCGGCGATGGCCTCCATCACCGGCTCGGTGCGGGCCGGCATGCAGGTCGCCGAGAGCGCCTCCAAGGACGTCAAGCGCGTCCACCTGGAGCTCGGCGGCAAGGCCCCCGTGGTGGTCTTCGAGGACGCCGACGTGGCCAAGGCCGTCGAGGACATCGCGGTGGCCGGCTACTTCAACGCCGGCCAGGACTGCACCGCCGCCACGCGCGTGCTGGTGCACGAGTCCATCCACGACGAGTTCGTGGCGGCGCTGGCCAAGGCCGCGGCCGACACCAAGACCGGCCAGCCGGACGACGAGGACGTGCTGTACGGCCCGCTGAACAACCCGAACCAGCTCAAGCAGGTCGCGGGCTTCATCGAGCGGCTCCCCGCCCACGCCAAGGTCGAGGCGGGCGGCCACCAGGTCGGCGAGAAGGGCTACTTCTACGCCCCCACCGTGGTCTCCGGCCTCAAGCAGGACGACGAGATCATCCAGAACGAGGTCTTCGGCCCGGTCATCACCGTGCAGTCCTTCACGGACGAGGCCCAGGCCCTGAGTTACGCGAACGACGTCGAGTACGCCCTCGCCTCCTCGGTGTGGACCAAGGACCACGGCCGCGCGATGCGGATGTCCAAGAACCTCGACTTCGGCTGCGTGTGGATCAACACCCACATCCCGCTGGTCGCCGAGATGCCGCACGGCGGCTACAAGAAGTCCGGCTACGGCAAGGACCTCTCCGCCTACGGCTTCGAGGACTACACGCGCATCAAGCACGTCATGACCTCGCTCGACGGCTGATCGATCATCGCCTCGGTCATCACCGGGTGCTGACGGGGCGGGCAGTAGACAGAATGTCTATTGCCCGCCCCTTTGCGTTCACGGAAGTCTTGCCCCATGCCTGAACTCGCCTTCTCCCGCCGCACCGTGCTGGGCGGCCTCGGTGCCGCGGGCCTGTCGGCAGCCCTCACCGGCTGTGGCGTCCCCGCCGCGTACATCCCGGAAGACCGGCGCGGCGGCCCGGACCGCTCCGGTGCGGACAAGAGCGTGGCCTTCGCCAACTGGCCGCTCTACATCGACACCGACGAAGAGGACGAGACGAAGCGGCCGACCCTGGCCGCCTTCTCCGAGCGGACCGGGATCTCCGTCCGCTACTCGGAGGAGATCAACGACAACGACGAGTTCTTCGGCAAGGTCAGCCCGGCCCTGATGAACCGCCAGGAGACCGGCCACGACCTGGTGGTGGTCAGCGACTGGATGGCGGCCCGCTTCGTCCACCTGGGCTGGGCCCAGAAGATGGACCGCTCCGCCCAGGCCAATGTGACCGGGCACCTGGACCCGCAGCTGCGCTCGCCCGCCTTCGACGAGGGCCGGCTGCACACCGTCCCCTGGCAGTCCGGGATCACCGGCATCGCCTACAACCGCAAGGCGCTCGGCCGCGAGATCAAGTCCACCAAGGACCTGTGGCACCCGGACCTGGCCGGCAAGGTCACGCTGTTCTCCGGACTGGACGAGTCCTTCGCCCTGCTGATGCAGGGCAACGGGGTGGACGTCACGCGGTGGACCGAGTCGGACTTCCACCGGATGTGCGACCAGGTGGAGGCGCTGGTGAAGAAGAAGCACATCCGGCGCTTCACCGGCAACGACTACACCTCCGACCTCAGCAAGGGCGATGTGCTCGCCTGTCAGGCGTACTCGGGCGATGCCATCCAGCTCCAGGCGGACAACCCCGACATCGAGTTCGTCGTCCCGGAGGAGGGGGCCGAGCTCTGGGCGGAGAGCCTGCTCATCCCCAACCTGGCCCGGCACAAGGCCAATGCGGAAGCGCTGATCGACCACTACTACGACCCGGAGGTCGCGGCCGAGCTCGCCGCCTCGGTCAACTACGTGTGCCCGGTCCCGGCCGCCCGCGAGGTCCTGGCCGGCTCCGACGACGAGGAGACCGCCGGACTGGCCGAGAACCCGCTGATCTTCCCCGACGGGGACATGCGCAAGCGGCTCGCGGTGGCCCGCGACATCTCGGCGGCCGAACGCCGGCCCTTCGCCAAGCGCTGGAACGGGATCGTCGGCCTCTGAGCCTCTGAATATTGAACGCGTTCGAGAACAGACTTGAACGCGTTCAGAAGATCGGCGTAGGGTGCTGCCATGAGCGAGAGCAGCGCCCTACTCCGGCGTATCCGTGCCTGGCTGGTCCTCTTCCTGGTCTGCCTGGTCCTCAGCGGAATCACCGCGTTCCCCCTGGTCACCGAGCTCCACCTGCTCAACTCCCTGGTGGACAACGACTGGGTCCGGCGGGTGACCGAGGGACTCGACCGGGCCGATGCCGACTACCCGTTCCTGCTCTACGGCACCGACTGGCTGGCCTTCGCGCACCTGGTCATCGCGGTCTTCTTCTACGGGGTGTACCGGGACCCGGTCCGCAACATCTGGATCGTCGAAGCCGGCATGATCGCCTGCGCCGGGGTGATCCCCCTGGCTCTGATCTGCGGGCCGATCCGAGGCATCCCCTTCTGGTGGAGCGTCATCGACATGTCCTTCGGGGTGTTCGGGGTGGTTCCGCTGCTGGTGCTGCGCCGCATGATCAAGCGCCTGGAGGCGCTCCCTCAGCGCGCGAACGCGGCCTTGGCTATCCCATAGGTGACCGGGTTGGGCTGCTCGGACTTGGCGTTCTTCGAGGTGACCGAGTAGACGACGATCCGCGAACCGTCCCGGACCCCGCCGATCCCCGTGCTGTAGCCCGGCCGGCCGCCCGTCTTCCCCCACAGCACCGGCCCGCCCTCGAACGCCATCCGCTCCAGGCCCGCCGTCCGCTGCGCGTCCTTCCCGCTGACGAAGTCCTTCACCAAGGGCACGGTGAACATCTCCTCCAACTGGGGGCGGGGCACCACCCTCCCGGCGAACAGCGCCCGCGTGAACCGCTCCAGATCCGCCGTGGTCGATATCAGGTCGCCCGCCGCCCAGCGGTCGGACTGGTTCCACACCGTCACATCCCGCAGCTCGACCGAACCGTCCGGTCGCGGCACCGCCTCGTACCCCCGGTGGTGCGGGCCCGGGATCCGGACCTGGCCCCGGCCCGGCAACGAGGTGTGCCGCAGCCCCAGCGGCTCGAATATGCGCCGCGCGACCGCCGTCTCGTACGCCGTCCCCGTCAGCCTCTCGATCAGCACACCCAACACGGTGTAGTTGATGTTCGTGTAGTGCTGGGCTGAGCCTGGCTCGAACTCCCGCTCCTTACCGACCGCGTCGGCTATCTGCGCCCGCGGATCGACCACATCGAACCGGTGCTCCCACTGGCTCGCGAAGGCATCGCCCGGCCCGTCGGCGGACGGCAGCCCGCTCGTGTAGTTCAGCAGCTGACGGACCGTTACCTTCTCGTACGCCGCCGGGATCGTCTCCGGCAGGTAGTGCCGCACCGGCCGGTCCAGCTCCACCCGGCCCTCGGCCGCCAACTGCAGCACCACCGCAGCCGTGAACGTCTTGGTCACCGAGCCCACCCGGAACCGGGCCTGCTCCACCGCCCTCCGCTCCGTCCGCACCTCGGCGACACCCGAACTGCCCCGCCAGCTGCCCGCCGAACCGCTCACCCGGACCAGCGCGGACGTGGCGTACGGGTGGTCCGCACCCAGCCCGGCGATCGCCTCCCGGAGCTTCGCTGCGTTCGGCGGGGTGGTGACGACCGGCCGAGGGACCGGCCCCCGGTCCACCGCCGTCCGGTCCGCCGCCGGCCGGTCCGGTGCCGCCTCGGCGGCAACCGCCGGCCCGGCCGCGATACCCAGCACCAGCGCGGCGGCGATCAGCGCGCGCGTACGAGCGTTCATGATCTGTGCTCCCCCTGTGAAGTCCCCGGGCCCGACTGCCCGATGACCTCAATGCTCCAGGTCACAGCCCCGTTGCGGATCACCACCAAGAGCCATCTTCACCGGTACGACAACTCACCGGAGCGAGCGAGGCAACACGCCGCACCTCACTCTCCGGAGGGAGTCCCGGCCGCGATCAGCCCCGTCTCGTACGCGCAGATCACGGCCTGGATCCTGTCCCGCAGCCCCAGCTTGGCCAGCAGGTTCCCCACATGCGTCTTCACGGTGTGCTCGCTCACCGTCAGCGCCGCCGCGATCTCCGCGTTCGACAGCCCCCGCGCGATGTGCAGCAGCGTCTCCCGCTCCCGCCCGGTCAGTACGGCCAGCCGCTCCGTGTCCCGCACCCCCACCGCGCCCGGCCGCGCCGTCACCGCCGTGTACTCCTCGATCACCCGCCGGGCCACCAACGGTGCCAGCAGCGAATCCCCGGCCGCCACCACCCGCACCGCGTGCACCAGATCGTCCCGCCGCACGTCCTTCAGCAGGAATCCGCTGGCCCCCGCGTGCAGCGCCTCGTACACGTACTCGTCTGCGTCGAAGGTGGTCAGCATGACCGTCCGGCAGGCACTCTCCGCCGCGATCGTCCGGCAGGCCTCGATCCCGTCGAGCACCGGCATCCGGATGTCCAGCAGAGCCACGTCCGGAGCCAGCGACCGCACTGCCGCCACCGCGGCGGCCCCGTCACCCACCTCGGCCACCACCTCGATGTCCTCCTGCACGTCCAGGATCATCGCGAAGCCGCTGCGCACCAGCTCCTGGTCGTCGGCCACCACCACACGGATCGTCAACCCGCCACCCCCTGCGCGGAGTCCAGCCGCACCGCCACCCGCCCCGCAGCCGCGTGCTTGACCACGTTGGTGACCGCTTCCTGCACCACCCGGTACACCGTCGCCTCCACCGGCCCCGGCAGCGCGCGCACCAGGCCCGACCGCTCGTACGCCACCTCCAGCCCGCCCTGCCGCACCCGGTCCAGCAGGGCGGGCAGCCCGTCCACCGCAGGCTGCGGAGTGCGGGGCGCAGCGTCCTCGGTGCGCAGCACGCCCAGCATGGCCCTCAGCTGGGCCATCGCCTCCCGCCCGGTCCCGGCGATCGCCTCGAACGCGGCCTCCGCCCGCTCCGGAGCCCGCCGCACCGCCACCGGCCCGGCCTCCGCCTGTACGACCATGATGCTGACGGCATGCGACAGGATGTCGTGCATCTCCCGGGCGATCCGCGCCCGCTCCCGTGCCGCCGCCTGCTCGGCCTCGATCCGGTTGGCCCGCTCCAGCTGGGCCGCCCGGTCCTCGATGGCCGTCAGATAGGCCTGCCGGGTGTGCTGGAGCCGGCCCAGCGTGTAGGCGGCGGCGAAGACGAAGAGCGAGAACAACAGCTCCATCGCCGTACGGGTGTTGAGGGCCACCGACACCAGGATCACCGCGGCGGTGACGCCACCGAAGGCCAGCCGGACCCGCCCCGGGCAGCTCAGGGCGACCGTGTAGAAGGCCACCAGCCCGGCGTACGGCAGTGGCTGCCCGGGTCCGTCGACGGTGAAGCGGTAGACCCCGCCGGCCGCGATCACCCCGACGGCGACCAGCACCGGCGCCCGCCGCCGCCACACCAGCGGCAGCGAGGAGAGCGAGGTCAGACCGTATGCCAGCCAGGTGGCCTTCGACTGGTCCGGCTCCCGGGGGACCACGAACGGAATGGTCACCGCCACCTGGACGAGCAGCGCCAGCAGGACGTCGGCCGCCCACGGGTCCGCCCCGCGCAGACGCCCGGCGAGCGACCGAACCCGCCCCCGGACGGCCGCCCGTACGGCCTTCGATATGCCCGTCCCGGTCACCGGCCGTACGCGGACCGGACCGCTGCCAGCGCGGCCACCCGGTTGGTGGTGATCGAGTCCACCCCGGCCTCGATCAGCTTCCGCATGGTCCACCGGGTGTCCGCCGTCCAGGCCGACACCAGCAGCCCGTCCCGGTGCAGTGCCTCCGTCAGCCCCCGGCTGACCAGCCCGAAGCGGTAGTTCAGCCAGCGCGGTGCCACCGCGTCGATCAGCACCCGGCGCGGCGGTTTCAGCGTGGTCCAGGTCAGCGCGATCTCCGCGCCCGGATCGGCGGCCCGTACCGCCAGCATGGTCCGGGAGCCCGCGCAATAGTACGTACGCTCCCGGGCCCCGCACTCGCGCACCTGGCCCACGACCGTGCGCACCGTCTCCTCCGTCGCCCCCGGCAGGTCGATCATGACCCGGCCGGCCCCGGTGACGGCCAGGGCCTCGCGCAGGGTCGGCACCCGGCCGTCCGTGAGCTCGCGCAGCTGCGCCGCGGTCATCGAGCCCAGCAGCACGTCCGCACGCCACAGCCGCTTCAGCGACTCGTCGTGCAGCAGGACCGGCACCCCGTCGCGGGTGGCCCGTACGTCGATCTCGACCGCGTCCGCTCCGCGCGCGAACGCGGAGCGGAGCGAATCGAGGGTGTTCTCGCGGATTCGGTAGGGATCACCGCGGTGGCCGACAGCAGTCAGGGTGCGCATGATCCCCATTCTCCTCAGCGGTCGGTCGTCAGCGGGCGAGCCAGGCGGCCGTGTACGCGTCGATCTCCGCCGCCAGTTTCGCCTTGCCGGCCGGGTCGAGGAAAGAGGCCTCGACGGCGTTCTTCGCGAGCTCGGCGAGACCGCGCTCGTCCAGCTCCAGCAGCCGGGCGGCGACCGCGTACTCGTTGTTCAGGTCGGAGCCGAACATCGGCGGGTCGTCGCTGTTGATGGTGACCAGCACGCCGGCCGCCACCATCTCCTTGATCGGGTGCTGGTCCAGGTCGGCGACGGCGCGGGTGGCGATGTTGGAGGTCGGGCAGACCTCCAGCGCGATCCGGTGGTCGGCCAGGTACTTCAGCAGGTCCGGGTCCTGGGTGGCGCTGGTGCCGTGGCCGATGCGCTCGGCGCCCAGGTCGTTGATGGCGTCCCAGATGGACTGCGGGCCGGTGGTCTCGCCGGAGTGCGGGACGCTGTGCAGACCGGCCGCGCGGGCCTGGTCGAAGTACGGCTTGAACTGCGGGCGCGGCACACCGATCTCGGGTCCGCCCAGGCCGAAGGAGACCAGGCCCTCGGGGCGCAGGTCGACCGCGAGCCGGGCGGTCTCGGCGGCGGCCTCCAGGCCGGCCTCGCCCGGGATGTCGAAGCACCAGCGGAGGATGACGCCCAGTTCGGCCTCGGCGGCCCGGCGGGCGTCCTCGATGGCCGCCATGAAGGCCTTCTCCTCGATGCCGCGGCGGGTGGAGGAGTAAGGGGTGATGGTCAGTTCCGCGTAGCGGATGTTCTGCCGCGCCATGTCGCGGGCCACCTCGAAGGTCAGCAGCCGGACGTCCTCCGGGGTGCGGACCAGGTCCACCACCGACAGGTACACCTCGATGAAGTGCCCGAAGTCGGTGAAGGTGAAGTAGTCGGCGAGCGCCTCGGGATCGGTGGGCACCTTGGAGTCGGGGTGCCGGGCGGCCAGTTCGGCCACGATGCGGGGGGAGGCGGAGCCGACGTGGTGGACGTGGAGCTCGGCCTTCGGCAGCCCTGCGATGAAGGGGTGCAGATCGGTCATGAGGGGCAGGCCTTTCGGGAGCCGGGTGCGACGGGTCGGGCAGGGGTTCATCGTAGGCAGGCCCGGGGAACTGTCGGTGGCAGCCCGTAGCATGACCGTACGAGAGGGGGGCGCCAGATGACCGACCAGAGCCCCGAGCCTGCCGATCCGTGGGCACTGCCGGACCGGCCGGCGGTGGACCGGGGCGGGCAGCAGAGCACGCCGGGGGTACCGGGTGCGCAGGGTGGCCGGCCGCCCTCCGTGCACGACCAGCCGACCATCACGGGCATGCCCGGCGCGGGCGTTCCGCAGCCGCAGCAGCCCCAGCCGCAGCAGCCGCAGGTGCACCAGACCCCGCCGGCCACGCCGGCGTACGGGTACCCCGCACAACCGGCCTATGGGTACGGCTACCCGGCCGGGTACCCGTCGTATGTCCCGATGCGCAACGGCTTCGGCGTCACCGCCCTGGTGCTCGGAATCATCTCGGCGGTGATGTTCTGCACCAGCTTCATCGCCGTGGCGATCGGCATCACCGCCGTGGTCTTCGGCATCCTCGGCCGCGGCCGGGTCACCCGGGGAGAGGCCGACAACGGCGGGGTGGCGCTGGCCGGCATCATCCTGGGCGCGGTGGGGATCGTGGTGGGCGCCCTGCTGGCGGTGGTGCTGATCGTCGACATCGTCAACAGGGCCGACACCGGCACCGACCGCGACAGCGGCGGCTCCGAGTACGACGCGCCCTACTCGAACTCCCAGGTGCTCCACCGCGGCTGACCCGGACACCCCGCGGGGGCGTCCGGGTCGTGAGCCGGATCCATCAACCGGATCCATCAACCGGATCCGTCAGCCGGCCCACGGCCAGTCGGCGGACCGGCCGCTCTCGATCAGCGACACCATCCGGAACGCGGCGTCGGTGAGCCCGCCGAAGGTGTGCCGGTTCGCGGAGCCGGAAGGCCCGTGGCCCACCCGGTAGCCGGCCAGGTTCCAGGTGTACACCGGCACCGTGTCCGGCACCTGCGCCGACGGGTCGCCGCCGTATCCATAGGCGGCGGCCTGCTCGTCGGTGACGATCAGCACCCGGTCGTGGTCCCGGTAGTGCTCCTTCACGGCGCGGGCCGTATCGGTGCCACCGAGGTTCCCGAACCGCTCCAGCACCTTCAGTACGGATTCGCCCCGGGTGTACGGGATCACACCACTGCTCGTGCCGAACTGCACCAGGTCGGCGCTCTCGGCCCGCAGCGCCAGCGCCGCGCCGAAGACGGCCGCCGCGTCCGCCCGGTTGAGCTCGGAGCGCGCCGACAGCCGGCACCACATCGACCCGGACCGGTCGACGAGGACCAGCGTCCGGCCGGGCAGCGCCGGTACGTTGGCCAGCGCATGCCCGAGGGCCCGTTCCAGCGGGTACGCCCAGCGCAGCGAGGGAGCGTGCTGGTAGGCGGCCAGGTAGCGGAAGGGGAGCTGCCGGGACCGGGCGACGACCTCCGGGTCGGAGATCTTCGCGGCGACCTGAGCCGCGACCGCGTCCGAGACCCCGGCCTGGTCGAAGTTGCGCAGGTTGCGCAGCAGCGCCATCGCGCCCATGGACGGGATGACCGCCTCCCAGGCAGCTGCGTCCATCGGCCCCTGCAGCCAGCCGGCGAGGGCCTCCCAGGTCATGCCCGCCGCCGCGAGGCGCTCCGCACCGTCCGGGGCGAGGACCACACCGCGCCGCTCGGAGACCGGCAGCTCCATCAGTGCCCGGTGGGCGGCGAGGATGCGGTTGCCGGCCGGGATCTCCGCGTTCTCCGGGTTGTGCCGGCGGTCGAGGGCGTGCCGGAACAGCTCGCCCTGCCAGGGCTTGGCCGGGTCGGGGGAGGCGTGCACGAGGTTGAGGACGTCACCGAAGCGGTAGCTCTTGGAGTCGGTGTCGTACTTCAGCAGGGAGGTGGCGGAGTAGAGCCGGCGCACGGCGTCGGCGATGCCGCGCTTGACGGGCTTGGGCACATTGCGCCCGTGCGTGGCCGTCCAGTAGGCCAGCAGCTCGGCGGGCTCGTCCGCGCGCTGCAGCACGGAGTCCACGACCTGGCGGTTCGAAGGCCCGTCGGTGGCGCCCGCGTCGAGCCGCGCCTTGACGTACTCGGCGGCGCCGACGAGCGAGGCGGTGCGCATGTTCGCGTCCCCGCGGAGCCAGCGCAGCAGACCGGCGGTCCATGCCGGGTCCTCGACCGCGAGCCGCCGCACGAGCGCGGCGAAGCGGTCGTCGCGGTCGGTCCCGCTCTCGTAGAAGGTCCGCTGCGTCACGAAGTTGGCGACGGCGAGCAGGAACAGCTCGGAGCGCGGGTCGCGTTCGTAGCCGGCGCCGCCCTGGTGGGTGCGGGCACGGCCGGTCGAGCGTACGGGCGAGGTGGGCGCGGCCGGAGCCTTGGACTTGGACGCGCGCAGGTTGAAGCGAGCCATGGTGAATCCCCCCGAATTCAAAGGAAAGCGGGGGAGGCGTGACGTGAGGGATGCCCGAGATCAAGGATCGGCGGCGGCGGACTTGTGCCCGGTGAGCTTCCGCGCTGCTCCACCGGCCCGTTCCCTTGCGGGTGACGGGCCGGGTGGGATTCGAACCCACGACCTCCGGGTTTGGAGAAGTAGCCGCCGCCTTCGCACCGGGCATCCCCCACGCGTGCCTCCCGAGATCTAGGTGGCTGCGGCCTGGGATTCTTTGCAAAAGAAGGAGCCGCTGCCTGCGCACCGGGAGGTGCGTGACGTAGGTGTCCAGGGACCGAAGCCGGTGACGCCTGGACAAGGATCACGTTAGGCGGCGGGCCGGGGCGCCGCCACGGAATTACCGGTCAGCCCTGGAGCAGCCGCTCGCGGGCCTCCATCAGGGCGAAGCCCAGCAGGTTCAGGCCACGCCAGCGGGCCGGGTCCAGGGCGCGGGCGTCGTCCGCCGGGAGGCCGATGCCCCAGATCCGGTCCAGCGGGCTCGCCTCCACCAGGACCCGCCGCCCCGTGCCCAGCAGATAGCCGAGCAGCTCGGGGGAGGAGCCGAACTTGTGGATGCTGCCCACCACCACGATCTGGTACCGCTCGCGCTCCCAGACCGCATTGTCGAAGCCGCGCACCAGCCGGCCCGTCTTCTTCGCCTCCGCCGGGGTCCGGGCGGACACGGCCGCCCGTTCCGCTTCGGCGTCCCCGAACAGGCGCGCCTTCTCGGCCATCATCCAGTGCTCGGCGGTTGCGTACTCAACATCACGGACGGTGAACGGAGACGGCCACCACTGGCTCAGGCAGCTCGGTCCGAGCGAGCCGTCGGGCCGCGGGCGGTGTCCCCAGAACGGCAGGTACTTGACCCGTTCACCCCGGTTGACCTGCTCGATCAGTTGGTTCATCTGCTCCATGCACGGCAGTCTGGCAGCCGCCACGGACACTTCGTACGGGATTTGCGGCCTGTCTCGACACATGGTCGACCGATTCCGTCGCGTAATCAAAAGGCAACAACGGAATCCCTTGGCTGGGGCGAAGGCCTCTGTCAGGATCGGCACTCAATTCGGGCTGGAGCTACGGAGAGCGCGATGGGCAACCGCTTCCAGATCAAAGAGCGCTTCGCAGAGGGCGCACAGTACATCGATGGGCGGCTTCGGTCCGGCACCTCGGGGCAGTCACACACCGTCGTCGACCCGGCCACCGGCGACGACATCCTCACCTACGAGCTCGCGAGCACGGCCGACGTCGACGAGGCCGTCGCCGCCGCCAAGCGGGCCTTCCCGGGCTGGTCGGGCAGCACCCCCGGCGAGCGTTCCGACGCACTGCACCGGCTGGCCGCGGTCCTCACCGCCCAGGCCGAGGACTTCGCGTACGCCGAGTCCCTCCAGTGCGGCAAGCCGGTGAAGCTCACCTCCGAGTTCGACGTACCGGGCACGATCGACAACACCGCCTTCTTCGCGGGCGCCGCCCGCCACCTCCAGGGCCAGGCCGCCGCCGAGTACTCCGGTGACCACACCTCCTACGTACGCCGCGAGGCGATCGGTGTCGTCGGCTCCATCGCTCCCTGGAACTATCCGCTCCAGATGGCCGCCTGGAAGATCCTCCCGGCCATCGCCGCGGGCAACACCATCGTCCTCAAGCCCGCCGAGCTCACCCCGCTGACCTCCCTGATGTTCGCCCAGGCGGCCCAGGAGGCGGGCCTCCCCGACGGCGTGATCAACATCGTCACCGGGGCGGGCCGGGTGGCGGGGGAGCACCTGGTCGGGCATCCGGACGTGGTCATGACCTCCTTCACGGGGTCCACCGCCGTCGGCAAGCGGGTCGCCGAGATCGCCACCGCCACCGTCAAGCGGCTCCACCTGGAGCTCGGCGGCAAGGCCCCCTTCGTGGTCTTCGACGACGCCGATCTCGAGGCCGCCGCGCACGGCGCCGTCGCCGGCTCCCTGATCAACACCGGTCAGGACTGCACCGCCGCCACCCGCGCCTATGTCCAGCGCCCCCTCCACGACGCCTTGGTGGCCCGGGTGGCCGAGCTGATGGAGACCGTCCGGCTCGGCGATCCCTTCGCCCCCACCACCGACCTCGGCCCGCTGGTCTCCCACGCCCAGCGCGACCGCGTCGCCGGCTTCGTCGAGCGGGCCCGGGACTACGCCACCGTCGTCACCGGCGGCGAGATCCCGCAGGACGAGCTCGCCGAGGGCGCCTACTACCGGCCGACGCTGATCAGCGGCGCCGCCCAGGACAGCGAGATCGTCCAGTCCGAGATCTTCGGCCCGGTCCTCGTCGTGCTGCCCTTCGACACCGACGACGAAGGCCTCGCACTGGCCAACGACACCCCGTACGGACTCGCCGCCTCCGCCTGGACCCGGGACGTCTACCGGGCCGGCCGGGCCACCCGCGAGATCAAGGCGGGCTGCGTCTGGGTCAACGACCACATTCCGATCATCAGCGAGATGCCCCACGGCGGCTACAAGGCCAGTGGTTTCGGCAAGGACATGTCCGCCTACTCCTTCGAGGAGTACACGCAGGTCAAGCATGTGATGTACGACAACACCGGGGTGCCGGCCAAGGACTGGCACCGCACGATCTTCGGGGACCGATAGCAGCGCTCCGCACGACCGGCGGACACACGACACCCGAAAGGGCATTGCGCATGGAGCACCACGAGCCCGACCGCCTCTCGGCGGCGCAACTCGCCGCAATGCGGCGCAGCCTCACCAGCGGGCGCGGCGCGCTGACCCGCCGCTCGCTGCTGCGGGCCTCCGGCGTCGGCGCGCTCACACTGGGCGGCCTGGCCGGTCTGACCGGCTGCGGGATCCCGCCCGCCAAGCGGGCGGACACGGCCGCGGTCCCCTCCGACGACCACTCGGACCGGGAGAAGGAGATCAACTTCTCCAACTGGACCGAGTACATGGACATCGCCGAGGACGAGAAGACCCGTCCGACCCTCGCCGAGTTCGGCAAGCGCACCGGCATCAAGGTCAAGTACACCGAGGACATCAACGACAACGTCGAGTTCTTCGGCAAGATCAGGCCGCAGCTCGCGGCCGGCCAGGACACCGGGCGCGACCTGATCGTGGTCACCGACTGGCTGGCCGCCCGCATGATCCGGCTCGGCTGGGCGCAGAAGCTCGACGCCGCCCGCCTGCCGCACGCCTTCGCGAACCTGTCCCCGCAGTTCCGCAACCCCGACTGGGACCCGGGCCGGGTCCACAGCTACCCCTGGACCGGCATCTCCACCGTCATCGCCTACAACACCAAGGCCACCGGCGGGCGGAAGGTCGACTCCGTCACCCAGCTCCTCGACGACCCCTCCCTCAAGGGCCGGGTCGGCTTCCTCACCGAGATGCGCGACACCGTCGGCATGACCCTGCTCGACCAGGGCAAGGACCCGGCGGACTTCACCACGGCCGACTACGACGCCGCCATCGGACGCCTCCAGAAGGGCGTGGACAAGAAGCAGATCCGCCGCTTCACCGGCAACGACTACACCTCCGACCTGGACAAGGGCGACCTGGCCGCCTGCCTCGCCTGGGCCGGCGACGTGATCCAGCTGCAGGCCGACAACCCCGACATCCAGTACGCCATCCCGGCCGCCGGCTACATCACCTCCAGCGACAACCTCCTGGTCCCCGCCAAGGCCCGGCACAAGGCCAACGCCGAGAAGCTCATCGACTACTACTACGAGCTCCCGGTCGCCGCCCAGCTGGCCGCGTACATCAGCTACGTCTGCCCGGTCGAGGGCGTCAAGGACGAGCTCGCGAAGATCGACCAGGCCCTCGCCGACAACACCCTGATCGTCCCGGACAAGGCGATGACCGCCAAGTCCCACGCCTTCCGCTCCCTCAGCTCGGAGGAAGAGACGGCGTACGAGGAGAAGTTCGCCAAGCTCATCGGCGCCTAGGTCCTGCCGCCCGGCGGTCCGGCCCCCCGCCGGTCTCCGCCGGCCCCCGACCCCCTTGACACCCCCAACCCCGGGATCCATCCATGACCGACAAGAACGCCGGCGGCGACGTCCGCCTCAGCGGGATCAGCAAGCACTACGGCTCCTTCACCGCCGTCCACCCGCTCGATCTGACCATCCCCCAGGGCTCCTTCTTCGCCCTGCTCGGCGCCTCCGGCTGCGGCAAGACCACCACCCTGCGCATGATCGCCGGCCTGGAGGAGCCCTCCACCGGCACGGTCAGCCTGGGCGACCGCGAGGTCACCCACCTCCCGCCGTACAAGCGCCCGGTGAACACGGTCTTCCAGAGCTACGCGCTCTTCCCGCACATGGACATCTTCGAGAACATCGCGTTCGGCCTGCGCCGCCGCGGCATCAAGTCGGTCGGGAAGCAGGTCGACGAGATGATCGACCTCGTCCAGCTCGGCGAGCACGCCCGCAAGAAGCCGCACCAGCTCTCCGGTGGCCAGCAGCAGCGCGTGGCCGTGGCCCGCGCGCTCATCAACCACCCCCAGGTGCTCCTCCTCGACGAGCCGCTCGGCGCCCTCGACCTCAAGCTGCGCCGCCAGATGCAGCTGGAGCTCAAGCGCATCCAGACCGAGGTCGGCATCACCTTCGTGCACGTCACCCACGACCAGGAGGAGGCCATGACCATGGCCGACACGGTCGCGGTGATGAACGGCGGCCTGGTGGAGCAGCTGGGCGCGCCCGCCGAGCTCTACGAGAACCCGCGCACCACCTTCGTCGCCAACTTCCTCGGCACCTCCAACCTCATCCAGGCCGCCGTCGAGTCCGCCGGGAGCTCCTCCGAGGACGTGGTCGTCTCGGCCGCCGGTACGAAGCTCCGGCTGCCCGCCGAGCGATGTTCCACCACCCCCCGCGCCGGCGGGCAGCTGCTGGTCGGCGTGCGCCCGGAGAAGATATCCCTGGTCCCGGCGGACGAGGAGCACACCGTCGCCGACGGCCGCAACAAGATCGCCGGCCGGATCGTCGACTCCTCCTTCATCGGCGTCTCCACCCAGTTCGTCATCGACAGCCCGGTCTGCGCCGAGCTGGAGGTGTACGTGCAGAACATCGAGCGGGACGCCCGCCTGGTGCCCGGCGCCGAGGTGATCCTGCACTGGAACCCGGCCCACACCTTCGGCCTGGACGCCGCCCAGGACATCGACGCCGGCATCGAGACGGTCGAGGAGGGCGCGTGACCGTCACCGAAGCGCCGCCCCAGGCGCCCGCCCCCGCCGGACCCCCGGTCCACAAGCCCTCCGTACGCAAGCGGCTGGTCCCGTACTGGCTGCTGCTGCCCGGCATCCTGTGGCTGCTGGTCTTCTTCGTCCTCCCGATGGTCTACCAGGCCTCGACCTCCGTGCAGACGGGCTCGCTGGAGGAGGGCTTCCAGGTCACCTGGCACTTCCAGACCTACTGGGACGCCTTCACCGAGTACTACCCGCAGTTCCTGCGCTCTCTGCTGTACGCCGGCACCGCGACCGTGCTGTGCCTGCTGCTCGGCTACCCGCTGGCCTACCTGATCGCCTTCAAGGCGGGCCGCTGGCGCAACCTGCTGCTGATCCTGGTCATCGCGCCGTTCTTCACCAGCTTCCTGATCCGCACCCTGGCCTGGAAGACGATCCTCGCCGACGGCGGCCCGGTGGTCGGCGCCCTGAACAGCCTGCACGTCCTGGACGTCACCAGCTGGCTCGGCATGACCGAGGGCGACCGGGTGCTGGCCACCCCGCTCGCGGTGGTCTGCGGTCTGACGTACAACTTCCTGCCGTTCATGATCCTGCCGCTGTACACCTCGCTGGAGCGCATCGACACCCGGCTCCACGAGGCGGCCGGCGACCTGTACGCACGGCCCGCCACGACCTTCCGGAAGGTCACCTTCCCGCTGTCCATGCCCGGTGTGGTCTCCGGAACCCTGCTGACCTTCATCCCGGCGAGCGGCGACTACGTCAACGCCGAACTGCTCGGCTCCACGGACACCCGGATGATCGGCAACGTCATCCAGTCGCAGTACCTGCGGATCCTCGACTACCCGACAGCAGCCGCGCTGTCCTTCATCCTCATGGCCATCGTGCTGATCATGGTCACCATCTACATCCGCCGAGCGGGGACGGAGGACCTGGTCTGATGCGCACTCCCGTCGCCTGGCTGCGCCGCAATCTCGTCGTCATCGCGGGGCTGTGCACGCTCGCGTACCTCATCCTGCCGAACCTCGTCGTGACGGTGTTCTCCTTCAACAACCCCGCCGGCCGGTTCAACTACTCCTGGCAGGAGTTCTCGCTCGACGCCTGGAAGGATCCCTGCGGGGTCGCCGACCTGTGCGGTTCCCTCGGGCTCTCGCTGCAGATCGCCCTCTGGGCGACCATCGGCGCGACCGCCCTCGGCACGGCCATCGCCTTCGCCCTGGTCCGGTACCGCTTCCGGGCCCGGGGCGCGGTCAACTCGCTGATCTTCCTGCCGATGGCGATGCCGGAGATCGTGATGGCGGCCTCGCTGCTCGCGCTCTTCCTCAACATGGGCATCGAGCTGGGCTTCTGGACCATCCTGATCGCCCACATCATGTTCTGCCTCAGCTTTGTCGTCGCCGCGGTCAAGGCGCGCGTGCTGTCGATGGACCCGCGGCTGGAGGAGGCCGCCCGCGATCTCTACGCGGGACCCGTGCAGACCTTCCTGCGGGTCACCCTGCCGATCGCGGCCCCCGGCATTGCCGCCGGTGCGCTGCTCTCCTTCGCGCTCTCCTTCGACGATTTCATCATCACCAACTTCAACTCGGGCAACACCGTCACCTTCCCCATGTTCGTGTGGGGCTCGGCCCAGCGCGGTACGCCCGTGCAGATCAACGTCATCGGTACGGCGATGTTCGTCATCGCGGTGCTGGTGGTCCTCGCCGGTCAGATGATCGGCAACCGCCGCAAAAAGGCACAAACCAAGTAATCTCGTACTTTCGTGATTGCGTAGTTCCGTAGTTCCGTAGTTCCCGTAGGGAGTTGGAAGCCATGGCCCCAGTCGCCATGCGAAGTGTCACACGATCCCTTTCCGATGCACTGCCGGTCTCGTACTGGCTGGACGACCCCGGCAAGCCCCCCGCTCAGCCCGCCCTCACCAGCGACGAGCACTGCGATCTCCTGGTGATCGGCGGCGGCTACAGCGGCCTGTGGACGGCGCTGCTCGCCAAGGAGCGGGACCCCGCCCGGGACGTTGTCCTGATCGAGAGCAAGGAGGCGGGCTGGGCCGCCTCCGGCCGGAACGGCGGCTTCTGCGCCGCCTCGCTCACCCACGGCTTCGCCAACGGGCTGGCCCGCTGGCCGAACGAACTCGCCAAGCTGGAGGAGCTGGGCGCCCGCAACCTCGACGGAATCGAGGCGGCGGTCGCCCGCTACGGCATCGACTGCGACTTCGAGCGCACCGGCGAGATCGATGTGGCCACCGAACCCCACCAGGTCGACGAGCTGCGCGAGATGCAGGAGGAGGCCGAGCGGCTCGGCTTCGGCGGCGCCGTCTTCCTCGACCGGGACGCGGTGCGCGCCGAGGTCGACTCGCCCACCTTCCTCGCCGGACTGTGGGACCGCGACGGGGTGGCCATGCTCAACCCGGCCAAGCTCGCCTGGGGCCTGAAGCAGGCCTGTCTCGGCCTCGGGGTGCGGATCTACGAGAACACCCGCGGGCTGAAGATGTCCGCCTCGGGCGCAGGGCTGGCCGTACGGACCCCGTACGGCCGGGTCTTCGCCCGCCGCGTCGCGCTCGGCACCAACATCTTCCCGTCCCTGGTCAAGCGCATCCGCCCGTACACCGTCCCGGTGTACGACTACGCGCTGATGACCGAGCCGCTGTCGGCCGACCAGCTGAAGGCCATCGGCTGGCAGAACCGGCAGGGCCTGGGGGACAGCGCCAACCAGTTCCACTACTTCCGCATCACCCCGGACCACCGCATCCTGTGGGGCGGCTACGACGCCATCTACCCCTACAAGGGGAAGCTCGACTCGGAGTACGACCACCGGCCCGAGACCTACCTGAAGCTGGCCCAGCACTTCTTCACCTGCTTCCCGCAGCTGGACGGCCTCCGCTTCAGCCACGCCTGGGGCGGGGCCATCGACACCTGCTCGCGCTTCTCCGCCTTCTTCGGCACCGCGCACGGGGGCAAGGTGGCCTACGCGGCCGGCTACACCGGGCTCGGGGTGGGGGCGACCCGCTTCGGCGCGGACGTGATGCTGGACCTGCTGGACGGGGCCCGGACCGAGCGCACCGAGCTGGAGATGGTCCGGTCGAAGCCGATGCCGTTCCCGCCGGAGCCGATCGCCTGGACCGGCATCGCGCTCACCAAGTGGTCCCTGGCCCGCGCGGACGCCCGCGGCGGTCGCCGGAACCTGTGGCTGAAGACCATGGACCGGCTGGGCCTGGGCTTCGACAGCTGAGGCATGTCATCGCGAGTGCGGAGGTCCGCGCCGCGCTGGACTGCCTGACGAAGAAACAGAACTGCGGCAGCTACCAGACCCACGGAACCTGGCCCGCCCTGCGCGGCCTGATGACCTGGTCGATCAACTGGGACCGGTTCGGCTCCTGGGAGTTCAGCCGGAACTTCGACGGATACTTCGCGGACGCAGCCGGCTGACGGCCACGCCCCACAGCAGGGGTACGCACAGCAGCAGGCTGGCCAGGACGTCCAGGGGCCAGTGGAAGCCGCGCAGGATCAGCCCGGTGGCCGTCGCTCCCGTCAGTACAAGGGCGGCGGCTACCGGCCACGGGCGGCGGGTGAAGGGCGAGAGCAGCAGGGCCGCACAGCCGTAGGCGACCATCGCGGTGGCCGTGTGGCCCGAGGGGAAATAGCCGGCGGCCCAGGGCTCCAGCGGGCCCGGGCGGGCGGTCCACTCCTTCAGCGGGATGACCAGGGCCGGCACCAGCGCCATGGCCGCCCCGGCGGCAAGCACGGCACGGCGCAGACCACGCAGGAAGGCGTACGCCATGGCGAGCAGCAGCACCGGCAGGGCGACGGGAATGTTGCCCAGGTCCGCCAGCGGTTCGGTGACGGAATCGGGGACCGAGCGCACCAGCGCCCGGCTCAGCCGCTCGTCCGGTGCGAGCAGGGGACCGGCGGCCAGCACCTGCCAGGTGATCAGGGCCAGTCCGAGCAGCGCGAGAACGCAGAAAGTGGCCGGCCGTCCCGGAACAGGGGGGATGGTTCCGGGACGGCCGCCCGGACCGGACCGGCGCGCGCCCCGGGGGGTTTGGGGCGGGCGGCCGTCCGATCGGTGAGGAGTGATGTGCGCGAACGCAGGTCCAGTACGGCGCTGGGGAAGCCCGGTACCGGGATCGCCCGTGGTCTCCCGCGGGCGGGGTGTCTCACTCATCTGCAGAAACCGTACGGCAGCGGAAAGGGGACCGACAGCAGGAACGCGCTCCCGCCATCGGCCCCCCACACCTTCTTCACAGTGCCCGCCCGTTACCGCTGGTATCGATCGAGCACCGTCTCGGACGTTCGCTCAGACGGTCGCCCAGAGCGTTGCTCAGAGGCCGCTCAGAGGTCGCTCCGAGGTTGCTCAGAGGCCCGCGAACGCGGACTCGATGATGTCCAGGCCCTCGTTCAGCAGGTCCTCGCCGATGACGATCGGCGGGAGGAAGCGCAGCACGTTGCCGTAGGTGCCACAGGTGAGGACGAGCAGGCCCTCGGCGTGGCAGGCCTTGGCGAGCGCGCCGGCCGCCTCCGGGAACGGGGTCTTGGAGACCGGGTCCTTGACCAGCTCGATCGCGATCATGGCGCCGCGACCGCGGATGTCGCCGATGATCTCGTACTTCTCCTGCATGGCCGTCAGGCGGGCCTTCATGAGGGACTCGATCTTCTTCGCCGCGGCGTTGAGGTCGAGCTCCTTCATGGTCTCGATGGAGCCCAGCGCACCGGCGCAGGCCACCGGGTTGCCGCCGTAGGTGCCGCCCAGGCCACCCGCGTGCGCGGCGTCCATGATCTCGGCGCGGCCGGTCACGGCGGCGAGCGGCAGACCGCCCGCGATGCCCTTGGCGGTGGTGATCAGGTCCGGGACGATGCCCTCGTCCTCGCACGCGAACCACTGGCCGGTGCGGCAGAAGCCGGACTGGATCTCGTCGGCCACGAACACGATGCCGTTGTCGTTGGCGAACTTCACGATGGCCGGCAGGAAGCCCTTGGCCGGCTCGATGAAGCCGCCCTCGCCGAGGACCGGCTCGATGATGATCGCGGCGACGTTGTCGGCGCCGATCTGCTTGGTGATCTGGTCGATCGCCTGGGCGGCGGCCTCGGGGCCGCAGTTCTCGGCGCCGGTGGGCCAGCGGTAGCCGTAGGCGACCGGGACGCGGTAGACCTCGGGGGCGAACGGGCCGAAGCCGTTCTTGTACGGCATGTTCTTCGAGGTCAGCGCCATCGTCAGGTTGGTACGGCCGTGGTAGCCGTGGTCGAAGACGACGACGGCCTGGCGCTTGGTGTACGAACGGGCGATCTTGACGGCGTTCTCGACGGCCTCGGCGCCGGAGTTGAACAGCGCGGACTTCTTGGCGTGGTCGCCCGGGGTCAGCTCGGCGAGCGCCTCGCAGACCTCGACGTAGCCCTCGTACGGCGTGACCATGAAGCAGGTGTGGGTGAAGTCGGCGAGCTGCGCGGAGGCGCGGCGCACCACGGCCTCGGCGGAGGCGCCGACCGAGGTCACGGCGATGCCGGAGCCGAAGTCGATCAGACGGTTGCCGTCGACGTCCTCGATGATGCCGCCGCCCGCGCGCGCGGTGAAGACGGGCAGCACGGAGCCCACGCCGCCGGCCACCGTCTCAAGGCGGCGGGCCTGCAGTTCCTGCGACTTGGGGCCGGGGATCGCGGTGACGAGCTTGCGCTCCTGCGGGACAGCGGTCATAGGGGGCTCCTGGGGGGTGTTTTCGGACGCACTTGTGTCTTTGTCCGCAGGCTAGGCCCGGCGGCGGGGGCACGGCATGCTCCGTTCGGTAGTGATGTCCGCGTGTCCTTGTCCGTGACGGCCATACGGAGTGTCTTGTGGACCGGGCCCGGCGGCGGTAGCGCCTCGGCAGCAGGGCACTACATTGAGCGATGCGCTTGGCGCCAGGGTGGACGGGCAGGGGGCAGGGGTTCATGGAGAACGAGGGCACGCAGAGCAGCGGCACCGGGGGCGGGGGCGCCCACGGCGCCGCCGCGCGGGCACAGCACGTCCCGCGGCCGGCGGGCCCGCCGCTTACGCCGCCGCCGATGCCCGCCGCACCGCCGCCGGGCCCGGCCGGCCCCTCGGGCCCGTCGCCGTCGCCGTCCCCGACTCCGGCTTCCGCCGGAGCCACGCCCCCGCCGACGCCCGCCCACGCCCCAGCCGCCGCCGGCCCCGGCCTGGCCGACTGGCTGCGCACCCCGCGCCGCTCCGACGGCCCGGGCGTCTGGGCGTACGGCCACGTCCCGCGGGCGGCCGAGGAACCCGAGATCACCCCCACCCGCCAGCTGGTCAGCGGGGCGCTTATCTCCCTGCTCGCCGCCGTGCTGCTGTGGTCCCTGCTGTGGAACGGCTATCTGGGCGGCTTCTGGCTCTGGCCCCTGTACGCCTTCACCCCCGACGCCTGGAACCACGACACGTTCTCGGTGGTCACCTCCTACCTCTGGTACGCCATCGTCATCGCCGTCCTCGCCGTCACCTTCGGCCGGCTGGGCCGCTGGCCGGAGCTCGGCCGTCGGATCCTGGCCGGCCCGGCCACGCGGCCGGTCCGCGCCGAGGGGCCGGACGGTCCCGCTCCCGGCAGCCCCGAGGACCCGGCCGGCTGGCCGCAGCTGCGCGAGGCCGGGCTGGCCGACTCCGCCGAGCGGTTGCGGGGGGAGGCCGGGGCCGGGCGGATGAATGATGTGGATGCCGCGCGGATTCGGCGGGCCTGGAAGACCGTTCTGGTGGACCCCGGCCGACGGGCCGCCTTCGCCGATGCCGTCCGGGACAAGGGCGCCGGCGCCTGCGCCCACCCCTCCGGAGCCCGGGACCTGCCGGTCCGGGCCGCCCGGCACGACCTGCTCGCCCGCCAGGTCAGGATCGGCACGGTGGCGGACGGCGAGCGCAACCCCTACCCGCGCCGCGGCACCGGACTCGCCCTCGACCCTGCCGTGCTCGGCACCTCCCTGCTGGCCGTCGGCCCCTCCGGCGGCGGCAAGACCAGCCGCCTGGTCCGGCCGGTCGTGGAATCCCTCGCCCTCCAGGCACTCGCCGGACAGGCCGCCGTCATCGCGGTCGGCGCGGCCGGGACCCCGCTCGGCCCCGACGAGGCGTACGACGTGGTCATCCGCATCGGCGACCCGGCCACCGTCTACGACCTCGACCTGTACGGCGGCGCCACCGACCCCGACGAGGCCGCGAGCCTGCTCGCCGAAGCCCTGGCCGGGGACGTGCCCGGGATGGACGTACGCCGGGCCGCAACCGCCCTCGCCCAGCTGCTCGGCCCGTTCCGGACCGCCCGAGGCCGCTTCCCCGGCGTCCCCGAGCTCCGCGAGCTCCTCGACCGGGTGCCGGCCGCCCTGGACTCGGTCCGCCGGGAGCTGGAGGCGGCAGGGCAGCACTCCATGCTCCGCGAGCTGGACGCCCGCGAGCGGCAGAGCGGATCCCACGGCGACCCCGGCCCGGTCCTCGCCGACCGGATCGCCCTCCTGGACCGCCCCGCCTTCGCCGGATTCTTCGACACCACCGGGCAGCAGGGCCGGCCGTTCTCGCTGCGCTCCCTCGAACACCCGCTGAGGGTCCGTATCGACCTGCCCGAACGCGGGCACGCCGACGCCTCCCGGATGCTGGCCCGGCTGCTACTGGCGCAGTTCACCGCCGGCGCCACCGCCCGTACCGACCGCTCGCTGTTCGCCTGCCTCGCCCTCGACGACGCCGCGCACACCCTCACCCCGCACACCGTGCGCGGCATCCAGCGCCTGCGCTCCGCCAACGCCGGCGTCCTGCTGGCCCTGCGCACCATGGACGAAGTGCCGGAGGAACTGCGGACGCCGCTGCTCGGCGCGGTCGGCTGCCGGATGGCCTTCTCCGGGGTCACCACCTGGGACGGGCAGCGGTTCTCCCAGGCCTGGGGCACCGAGTGGGTGGAGGCCCGGGACGTCACCAGCCGCACCGTCTTCGCCGACCAGCCGCTCACCCGGGCGATCCACGCCTTCCGCAAGCTGGTCACCGGCAAGGCCGTGACCACGGACGCGGTGACCGTCCGGCAGGTGGAGCGGGCCCGCTGGTCCGCCTCCGACCTCGCGCACGCCGTGCCGCCCGGGCACGCGGTGCTCTCGCTGACCTCGGTGCGGGGGGAGCGTACGGTTCCGCTCCTGGTCCGGCTGGACGGCTGAGGCGGGCGGGGCCGGCGGGCGGGGCTGGCCTCAAGGCTGAGCGAACCCGTACGGGGTGGCAGAATCGAGCTGAGGCGTTCATACGCCATGGCGAAATTCCCCGACGATGCCCCCGCTGCTCCGCCCGCCCCCCTCCGCGAAAGCCGCTGATGCCGCTCACCCTCGCCTCGCTCGTCCAGCACTCGGCGCTCAAGCTCAGCGTCCGCGCGGGGGAGAGCCGCCTCGACACCCCGGTGCGCTGGGCCCACGTGAGCGAGCTCGCCGACCCCGTCCCCTATATGGAGGGCGGGGAGCTTCTCCTGATCACCGCGATGAAGCTGGACGCGGAGGATCCGGAGGAGATGCGCCGGTACGTACGGCGGCTCGCCGCGGCCGGGGTCGTCGGCATCGGCTTCGCCGTCGGCGTCAACTACGACGCGGTCCCCGAGGCCCTCGTCGAGGCCGCCCGGGCCGAGGACCTGCCGCTGCTGGAGGTCCCCCGGCGCACCCCCTTCCTCGCCATCAGCAAGGCCGTCTCCGCAGCCCTCGCCGCCGACCAGTACCGGGCCGTCACCGCCGGTTTTGAAGCCCAGCGCGAACTCACCCGGGCCGCGCTCTCCGCCGACGGGCCCGCCGAACTCCTGGCGAAGCTCGCCGCGCACGTACACGGCTGGGCGGCGCTGTACGACTCCTCCGGCGCGGTCGTCGCCGCCGCCCCGGACTGGGCCGCCCGCCGGGCCGCCCGGCTCACCGCCGACGTGGAACGGCTGCGGGAGCGGCCCGCCCCCGCCAGCGCCGTGGTCGGCGGCTCCGAGGACCGGGTCGAACTCCAGTCCCTGGGCACAGGACGGCGGGCCCGCGGCGCCCTGGCCGTCGGCACCGGAGCCCCCCTCGGCACCGCCGAGCGGTACGCCGTCCACTCCGCGGTGGCCCTGCTCACCCTCACCACCGAACGCTCCCGGTCCCTGCACGACGCGGAGACCCGGCTGGGTTCGGCGATCCTGCGGATGCTGCTGGCCGGGCAGCCGGAGCACGCGGAATCGGTGGCCGGAGACCTGTACGGCGGCCTCCTCCAGGCCCCCTTCCGCATGGTCATCGCCGAACCCGCGCTGGCCGGCACCGCCCAGCCCGAAGGACTGGCCCTGCTCGCCGACACGGTGGAGGCCGCCGCGGCCCGCACCGCGGAGGCGCTGCTGCTGGTGCCGGAGCCGGGCCGGCTGGTGATCCTCGCCGCGGACGGCGGCGCAGCGGTCCAAGCCGTCGCCGACCACGCGGAAGCCCTCGAATCCCGGCGCGGCCGGGAGGCGGCCGGGCCGGAACCCGACGAACTGGTGATCGGCCTGTCTGCGCCGGCCGCGCCGGCGGGCGCCGCCGCCGCCTTCAAACAGGCCGACCAGGCCCTCGCCGTCGCCCGCCGGCGCGGACGCCCCCTGGTCGAGCACGAGGACCTGGCAGCCGGCTCGGTCCTCCCGCTGCTCGCCGACGAGGCGGTACGGGCCTTCGCGGACGGCACCCTCCGAGCCCTCCGGGAGCACGACGCCACCGGGCGCGGCGACCTCGTCGCGTCCCTCCAGGCCTGGCTGTCCCGCCACGGCCAGTGGGACGCCGCCGCGGCCGACCTCGGCGTCCACCGGCACACACTGCGCTACCGGATGCGGCGGGTCGAGGAGATCCTCGGCCGCTCCCTCGACGACCCGGACGTCCGCATGGAACTCTGGCTCGCCCTCAAGGCCACCACGCCGCCCACGTAGCCGGGGGCGGGGCCGGACAGTGACAAAGCGGCGAAGCCGGGGTCCGGCGTGCTCCACCGCGGACAAGCGCCCAAAACGGCCCCGCCCCCTACCGTGAAGGGGACGGGCAGAGCAGTACGCCCGCACACACCGCACTCACCGCACACACCGAAGGGCCGGGAATCGCCATGACTTCCACCCACGCCTTCTGGCTCGCCGGCCGCCAGGCCACCGGCGAGGACAGCTTCGACGTCCACAACCCGTGGGACGGCCGTCTCGTCGGCACCGTCAGCGTGCCCACCGACGCCCAGGTCGAGGAAGCCGTGGCCGCGGCGTACGCCGTGACGGCGGAGTTCTCCGCGACCCCCGCCCACGTACGGGCCGCCGCCCTGGACCACGTGTCCAAGCGGCTCGTCGAGCGCACCGAGGAGATCGCCCAGCTGATCTCCGCCGAGAACGGCAAGCCCATCAAGTGGGCCCGCGGTGAGGTCGGCCGTGCGGTGTCCGTGTTCCGCTTCGCCGCCGAAGAGGCCCGCCGGTTCAACGGCGGAGACGCCCAGCGCCTCGACACCGACGCCGGCGGCGTCGGCCGTCTCGCCCTGACCCGCCGCTTCGTCAAGGGCCCGGTCCTCGGCATCGCCCCGTTCAACTTCCCGCTGAACCTGTGCGCCCACAAGGTCGCCCCGGCCATCGCCGTCGGCGCCCCCATCATCCTCAAGCCCGCCCCGGCCACCCCGCTCTCCGGGCTGATCCTGGGCGAGCTGCTCGCCGAGACCGACCTGCCGGCCGGCTCCTGGTCCGTGCTGCCCGTCGCCAACGACAAGATGCCGGCCCTGGTCAAGGACGACCGCCTGCCCGTCATCTCCTTCACCGGCTCCGACACAGTCGGCTACGCCATCCAGCAGTCGGTGCCCCACAAGCACTGCACCCTGGAGCTCGGCGGCAACGCCGCGGCCGTGGTCCTCGACGACTGGTCCTCCGAGGCCGACCTCGACTGGGCCGCCACCCGCATCGCGACCTTCTCCAACTACCAGGCCGGCCAGTCCTGCATCTCCGTGCAGCGCGTGATCGCCGACGCCACCGTCTACGACCGCCTGGTCGAGAAGGTCGTCGCCAAGGTCCAGGCCCAGGTCACCGGCGACCCGGCGGACGACGCCACCGACGTCGGCCCGCTGGTCTCCGAGGACGCTGCCAAGCGCGTCGAGTCCTGGGTGGACGAGGCCGTCTCCGCCGGCGCCAAGCTGCTGACCGGCGGCAAGCGCGAAGGCGCCTCGTACGAGCCGACCGTGCTCGCCGAGATCCCCGACGGCGTCACCCTCGCCTGCGAAGAGGTCTTCGGACCGGTCCTGACCCTGCACCGGGTCGAGGGCACCGACGAGGCCTTCGCCAAGGTCAACGACTCGAAGTTCGGCCTGCAGACCGGCGTCTTCACGCGCAACGTGCAGACCGCCTTCCGCGCCCACCGCGAGCTCGAGGTCGGCGGCGTGATCATCGGCGACGCCCCGTCCTACCGTGCCGACCAGATGCCGTACGGCGGCGTCAAGCAGTCCGGTGTGGGCCGCGAGGGTGTCCGCTACGCGATGGACGACTACACGTACGAGCGAGTCCTGGTCCTGACCGGCCTCGACATCTGATCTCGTACGGCCTAAAAGCCGACGGCCGGAGCCTACTGTGCGGGGGCTCCGGCCGTCCCCCTTTGTTTTTGGGCTCGGTTCGCCTCCGGGGGCGCTTTTGCGGGCTCCAGGAGGGCGTGCGTCCTCAGAAACCGCTCGTTCCTCGCGGTTTCCTCCGGGCGCTCGCCCTCCTTCGCCCGCGCGCCCCCTTCGGCTCACTCGCCCGCGCAGGCTGCGCGCCCCCTTCGGCTCACTCGCCCGCGCAGGCTGCGCGCCCCCTTTGGCTCACTCGCCCTTCGGGTCACTCGCCTGGCGGAGGCCATCGGGACGGGCCTGAATTCCCCCGGGCGGACCGCCTGGCTTTTCCCCGCGGCCGCGGCAGGGTACGACTCACAGGTAGCACCCATCGGTAGCACCACCCCCGACTCGGCGGCGAGGTGAGCCCCCGCATGTCCGCAACACAGCCCGCACAGCCCGCGCAACCGGCCCAGCCAGCCCGGCCCACGCAGCCCACGCAGCCCAAGGTGACCGAGCGCGAGGCACGGCAGGTCGCGGAAGCGGCCCGCGAGGCCGACTGGCGCAAGCCCAGCTTTGCCAAGGAGCTCTTCCTCGGCAGGTTCCGGCTCGACCTGATCCACCCCCATCCGCTCCCCGCCGACGAGGACGTCCGGCGCGGCGAGGCCTTCCTGGCCCGGCTGCGGGAGTTCTGCGAGACGGAGATCGACGGCCGGCGCATCGAGCGCGAGGCCCTCATCCCCGACGAGACCGTCCGCGGCCTCAAGGAGCTCGGCGCGCTCGGCATGAAGATCGACCCCAAGTACGGCGGACTGGGCCTCACCCAGGTCTACTACAACAAGGCGCTCGCCCTGGTCGGCTCGGTCAGCCCGGCCATCGGCGCCCTGCTCTCCGCCCACCAGTCCATCGGCGTCCCCCAACCGCTCAAGATCTTCGGAACGCAAGAGCAGAAGGACACCTACCTGCCGCGGTGTGCGCGTACGGACATCAGCGCCTTCCTGCTCACCGAGCCTGACGTGGGCTCCGACCCGGCCCGCCTCGCCACCACCGCCGTTCCCGAGGGCGAGGACAGTTACGTCCTGGACGGGGTGAAGCTGTGGACCACCAACGGGGTGGTCGCGGACCTGCTCGTGGTCATGGCCCGGGTGCCGAAGAGCGAGGGACACAAGGGCGGCATCACCGCCTTCGTCGTGGAAGCCGACTCACCCGGCATCACCGTCGAGCACCGCAACGCCTTCATGGGCCTGCGCGGCCTGGAGAACGGCGTCACCCGCTTCCACCGGGTCACGGTGCCCGCCGCCAACCGGATCGGCCCCGAGGGCGCCGGCCTCAAGATCGCCCTGACCACCCTCAACACCGGCCGGCTCTCGCTCCCCGCCATGTGCGTCGGCGCCGGCAAATGGTGTCTGAAGATCGCCCGCGAATGGTCCGGGGTGCGCGAGCAGTGGGGCCGGCCGGTGGCCCGCCACGAGGCCGTCGGTTCCAAGATCGCCTTCATTGCGGCCACCACCTTCGCCCTGGAGGCGGTGGTCGACCTCTCCTCCCAGATGGCCGACGAGGACCGCAACGACATCCGCATCGAGGCCGCCCTCGCCAAGCTGTACGGCTCCGAGATGGCCTGCCTGATGGCCGACGAACTGGTCCAGATCCGCGGCGGACGCGGCTTCGAGACCGCCGAATCGCTGGCCGCCCGCGGCGAGCGGGCCGTCCCCGCCGAACAGCTGCTGCGCGACCTCCGGATCAACCGGATCTTCGAGGGCTCCACCGAGATCATGCACCTGCTGATCGCCCGGGAGGCCGTCGACGCCCACCTGTCGGTGGCCGGCGACCTCATCGACCCGGAGAAGGATCTCGGCGACAAGGCGAAGGCGGGAGCCCGGGCCGCCGGGTTCTACGCCCGCTGGCTGCCCAAGCTGGCCGCCGGCCCCGGCCACGTCCCCGGCACCTTCCGGGAGTTCCACCCGCGCGGCCACACCGACCTCGCCGTTCACCTGCGCTATGTCGACCGCTCCGCCCGCAAACTCGCGCGGTCGACCTTCTACGCGATGTCCCGCTGGCAGGGCCGGATGGAGACCAAGCAGGGCTTCCTCGGGCGGATCGTCGACATCGGCGCTGAACTGTTCGCCATGAGCGCGGCCTGTGTCCGGGCCGAGCACCTGCGGGCCTCCGGGGACCACGGCCGCGAGGCCTACCAGCTGGCCGACGCCTTCTGCCGGCAGTCCCGGCTGCGCGTCGAGGAACTGTTCGGCCGGCTGTGGTCCAACACCGACGACCTCGACCACAAGGTGGTCGCCGGAGTTCTCACCGGCACCTACGCCTGGCTGGAGGAGGGCGTGCTCGACCCCTCCGGCGACGGTCCCTGGATCGCGGACGCCAGCCCCGGCCCGTCCTCGCACGAAAACGTGCACCGCCCCATCCGCTGACAGCTGCCGCTGACCTGCACTGACTGCTTGCCTCCCGACCCGCTGCCCGAACTCCTCGCCGCAGCGGGCCGGGGGAGGGGGAGGCCGTGTCCGGGCGCGCGCGAGTTCCGGCAACAATGGGGGGATGAGCGACAGCCCAGCCCCCCTCGCCGATCCGCACCTCCTCTTCGACGCCGCGGCCGGCCGCCGGGACATCGTCATCCTCGGCTCCACCGGGTCCATCGGCACCCAGGCCATCGACCTCGTCCTGCGCAACCCCGGTCTCTTCCGGGTGACCGCGCTGTCCGCCGCCGGCGGACGGGTCGCGCTCCTTGCCGAGCAGGCCCGGCAGCTGCGGGTCGAGAAGGTCGCGGTGGCCCGCGAGGACGTCGTACCGGCCCTGAAAGAGGCGCTGAGCGCCGAGTACGGTGCCGAGCCGCAGCCGGAGATCCTCGCCGGGCCCGACGCGGCCACCGAGCTCGCCGCCTCCCCGTGCCACACCGTCCTCAACGGCATCACCGGCTCCATCGGCCTGGCGCCCACGCTGGCGGCCCTGGAGGCCGGCCGCACCCTGGCCCTCGCCAACAAGGAGTCGCTGATCGTCGGCGGCCCGCTGGTGAAGAACCTGGCGAAGCCCGGCCAGATCATCCCGGTGGACTCCGAGCACGCGGCCCTGTTCCAGGCCCTCGCCGCCGGCACCCGCGCCGATGTGCGCAAGCTGGTGGTCACCGCCTCCGGCGGGCCCTTCCGCGGCCGGACCCGCGACGAGCTGGCCCATGTCACCGTCGAGGACGCCCTGGCCCACCCCACCTGGGCCATGGGGCCGGTGATCACGGTCAACAGCGCCACCCTCGTCAACAAGGGGCTGGAGGTCATCGAGGCGCACCTGCTCTACGACATCCCCTTCGACCGCATCGAGGTCGTAGTCCACCCCCAGTCGTATGTCCACTCGATGGTGGAATTCAGCGACGGCTCCACCCTCGCCCAAGCCACCCCGCCGGACATGCGCGGACCCATCGCGATCGGTCTCGGCTGGCCCCAGCGGGTCCCGGACGCGGCCCCCGCCTTCGACTGGACCAAGGCCTCCACCTGGGAGTTCTTCCCGCTGGACACCGAGGCCTTCCCCTCGGTGGGACTGGCCCGGCACGTCGGCTCCCTGGGCGGTACCGCCCCCGCCGTGTTCAATGCGGCGAACGAGGAGTGCGTCGAAGCATTCCTGGCCGGTCGGCTGCCGTTCACGGCAATCATGGATACGGTCGCTGCCGTGGTCGATGAGCACGGGACGCCGGCGCAGGGAACTTCCCTGCGGGTCACGGACGTCCTCGAAGCGGAGACCTGGGCCAGGGCCCGGGCACGGGAGATGGCGGCGAAGGCCGCCGTGGAGGCGCGCGCATGACAGCTTTCATGACGGTGCTCGGCATAGTCGTCTTTGTCGTCGGGCTGCTCGTCTCGATCGCCTGGCACGAGTTGGGGCACCTCTCCACGGCCAAACTGTTCGGCATCCGCGTGCCGCAGTACATGGTCGGCTTCGGGCCGACCATCTGGTCGCGGAGGAAGGGCGAGACCGAGTACGGGATCAAGGCCATCCCGATGGGCGGCTACATCCGCATGATCGGGATGTTCCCGCCCGGCGAGGACGGCAAGGTCACCGCCCGGTCCACCTCCCCCTTCCGGTCGATGATCGAAGACGCGCGTTCGGCGGCGTACGAGGAGCTGCAGCCCGGGGACGAGAGCCGGCTGTTCTACACGCGCAGGCCGTGGAAGCGCGTGATCGTGATGTTCGCCGGTCCGTTCATGAACCTGGTCCTGGCCGTGGCGATCTTCCTCACCACGCTGATGACCTTCGGCGTGAACACCCAGACCACCGTGGTCGCCTCCGTCTCCGACTGCGTCATCCAGCAGAGCGAGAAGCGGGACAAGTGCGCCGCGGGTGACCCGGCGGCCCCCGCCAAGGCGGCCGGCCTGCAGCAGGGCGACAAGATCGTCGCCTTCAACGGCCGGAAGGCCGAGGACTGGGACACCCTCCAGAAGGACATCCGCGCCACCGTCGGCCCCGCCACCATCACCGTGGAGCGAGCCGGCCGGCTGGTGGACCTGAAGGCGAACCTGATCGAGAACAAGGTCGCCAAGACCGACGGCAACGGCCGCTACGTGGAGGGCGAGTACGTCACCGCCGGCTTCCTCGGCTTCGCCCCGGCCGTCGGCTATGTCGAGCAGTCCTTCGGCCAGTCCGTCACCCGGATGGGCGACATGATGCAGGCCGGCGTGCAGTCGCTGATCGACCTGCCGTCCCGGATCCCGGCCCTGTGGGACGCGGCCTTCAACGGCGCCGAGCGCGAGCAGGACGGCCCGATGGGCATCGTCGGCGCGGCCCGGGTCAGCGGTGAGATCGTCAGCCTGGACGTGCCGGCCGAGCACCGGCTGGTGTTCTTCCTGAACCTGCTGGCCGGCTTCAACCTGTCGCTGTTCCTGTTCAACATGCTGCCGCTGCTGCCGCTGGACGGCGGGCACATCGCCGGCGCCCTGTGGGAGTCGGTCCGGCGGAACGTGGCCAAGCTGTTCCGGCGGCCCGACCCGGGCCCGTTCGACGTGGCCAAGCTGATGCCCGTCGCCTATGTGGTGGCCGGGGTGTTCGTCTGCTTCACCGTGCTGGTGATGATCGCGGACGTGGTGAACCCGATCAAGATCACCTGATCAAGATCACCTGGTCGGGGAGCCGGGCACGGTACGTGCCCGGCTCCCCGCGTTCGGGTGGCTGGCCGCCTCGGCCCCCCTCGGATGCATGACCGGCGCGCTGCTTGGCGTAATCTCGAAGCCTGGAGCCCGCCGATCTCGGGACCTTGATCCACACCTTGGGGTTGCACAGCAGATGACTGCCATCTCTCTCGGAATGCCGTCCGTGCCGACGAAGCTCGCCGACCGACGGGTCAGCCGCAAGATCCAGGTCGGTTCCGTGGCCGTCGGCGGCGACGCACCCGTCTCGGTGCAGTCGATGACCACGACCCGCACCTCCGACATCGGCGCCACGCTGCAGCAGATCGCCGAGCTGACCGCCTCCGGCTGCCAGATCGTCCGGGTGGCCTGCCCGACCCAGGACGACGCCGACGCGCTCGCGGTCATCGCCAAGAAGTCGCAGATCCCGGTGATCGCCGACATCCACTTCCAGCCCAAGTACGTGTTCGCCGCCATCGACGCGGGCTGCGCCGCCGTCCGGGTCAACCCCGGCAACATCAAGCAGTTCGACGACAAGGTCAAGGAGATCGCGCGGGCCGCCAAGGACGCGGGCACCCCGATCCGGATCGGCGTCAACGCGGGCTCCCTCGACGCCCGGCTGCTGAAGAAGTACGGCAAGGCCACCCCCGAGGCGCTGGTCGAGTCCGCGCTGTGGGAGGCCTCCCTCTTCGAGGAGCACGACTTCCGCGAGATCAAGATCTCGGTCAAGCACAACGACCCGGTCGTGATGGTCGAGGCCTACCGCCAGCTCGCCGCCCAGTGCGACTACCCGCTGCACCTCGGCGTCACCGAGGCCGGCCCGGCCTTCCAGGGCACCATCAAGTCCGCCGTGGCCTTCGGCGCCCTGCTCTCCCAGGGCATCGGCGACACCATCCGGGTCTCCCTCTCCGCCCCGCCGGCCGAGGAGATCAAGGTCGGCATCCAGATCCTGGAGTCGCTGAACCTGCGCCAGCGCCGCCTGGAGATCGTCTCCTGCCCGTCCTGCGGACGCGCCCAGGTGGACGTCTACAAGCTCGCCGAAGAGGTCACCGCCGGCCTGGAGGGCATGGAGGTCCCGCTGCGCGTCGCGGTCATGGGCTGCGTCGTCAATGGCCCCGGCGAGGCCCGCGAGGCCGACCTGGGCGTGGCCTCCGGCAACGGCAAGGGCCAGATCTTCGTCAAGGGCGAGGTCATCAAGACCGTCCCCGAGTCGAAGATCGTCGAGACCCTGATCGAAGAGGCGATGAAGATCGCCGAGCAGATGGAGAAGGACGGCATCGCCTCGGGCGAGCCCACCGTCGCCATCGGCGTCTAGCCTCCCCGGCCCGGCACCTCCCGGCCTGCCGCCCCGGCCCCGTTACCGCAGCTCGCGGGCGGGGTCGGGGCCTTTTTGTGACCGCGGGGACAGGGCACCGGCAGGCTCCGGCGGGTACAGTTCGGAGATCAGCAGACTTGCATGGTGAGGCCCCCCACGTGTTGACGCAGACCACCACCCGGGTCCTCGAGCCCAGCGATCTCGCGCTCGCGCTCGAGGTGCTCGACCGCGATCCGGTCGCGAACGCCTTCGTCACCTCGCGTGTCCAGGTCGCCGGACTCGACCCCTGGCGCCTGGGCGGCGAGATGTGGGGCTTCTATACCGACGGCGAGCTCCGCTCCCTCTGCTACGCCGGCGCCAACCTGGTGCCCGTCTGCGCCACCCCGGAAGCCGTCCGCGCCTTCGCCGACCGGGCCCGCCGTACCGGCCGCCGCTGCTCCTCCATCGTCGGCCCCGCCGAGCCCACCGGGCAGCTGTGGGGGCTGCTGGAGCCGCACTGGGGCCCCGCCCGCGAGGTCCGCGGCCACCAGCCCCTGATGGTCACCGAAGCGTCCTCCCCGGACATCGCGCCCGACCCGCTGGTCCGCCGGATCCGCAAGGACGAGATGGACCTGATCATGCCCGCCTGCGTGGCCATGTTCACCGAGGAGGTCGGGGTCTCCCCGCTCGCCGGGGACGGCGGGCTGCTCTACCAGGCGCGGGTCGCCGAACTGGTCACCACCGGCCGGTCCTTCGCGCGCATCGAGAACGGCACGGTGGTCTTCAAGGCCGAGATCGGCGCCGCCACCGCCCGGGCCTGCCAGATCCAGGGCGTGTGGGTGGCCCCCGAGTTCCGGGGCCGCGGCCACTCCGAGACCGGTATGGCCGCGGTGGTCGACTACGCGCTGCGCGATGTCGCGCCCGTGGTCAGCCTCTACGTCAACGACTTCAACACCGCCGCCCGAGCCGCGTACCGGCGGGTGGGATTCCGAGAGGTCGGGGCGTTCATGAGCGTCCTGTTCTGAGGCGGTACCGCGAAGTAAGGTCACCGCATGGTGCCTTCCCCCGCCGGTCTCCAGATCGGCCCCCTGGACCTCGCGGCCCGCGTCGACGAGGCGCTGCGGGTCCAGGCCGTGGCCTTCGGCCTGAGCGAGGAGGAGATCGGCATCCGGCGCTACATCGTGCAGCGCCATATGACCTGCCGGGGCGCTCGCGCGCTCGGCGCGTTCACCGAGGACGGGGCGATCGCCGGATTCGTCTACGGGATGCCCAACGACCGCACCCACTGGTGGTCCACCATCGTCGAGCCCTACCTGCGGGCCGGCGGCCACGACCACTGGCTCGACGAGTCCTTCGCCATCACCGAACTCCACGTCCACCCCGGGTTCCAGGGCCACGGCGTCGGCCGCGAGCTGATCACCCGGATCACCGACACCGCCGACGAACCCCGGTCCATCCTCTCGGCCATCGACACCGAGACCCCGGCCCGCGCCCTCTACCGCTCCCTGGGCTACACCGACCTCGCCCGCCAGGTCCATTTCCCCAGCGCCGGTCGCCCCTACGCGGTAATGGGCGCGACACTCCCCTTGCGCCGCCGCTAGCCTCCCCGCATGGCAACGCACTCCACCTCCACCCCACCCCAGCTCCAGCGGATGTCCCGGCTGATGGTCAGGACCCTGCGCGAGGACCCGGCCGATGCCGAGACCCTCAGCCACCGGCTCCTGGTCCGCGCCGGATACGTACGGCGGGCCTCGGCCGGGGTCTGGAGCTGGCTGCCGCTCGGCAAGAAGGTCCTCGACAACGTCTCCCGCATCGTCCGCGAGGAGATGGACGCCATCGGAGCGCAGGAGGTGCTGCTCCCCGCCCTGCTGCCGCGCGAGCCCTACGAGGTGTCCGGACGCTGGTCGGAGTACGGCGACCTGCTCTTCCGGCTCAAGGACCGCAAGGGCGCCGACCATCTGCTCGGACCCACCCACGAGGAGGTCTTCACCCAGCTGGTGAAGGACCAGTGCACGTCCTACAAGGACCTGCCGGTGATGCTCTACCAGATCCAGACCAAGTACCGGGACGAGGCCCGGCCGCGCTCCGGAGTGCTGCGCGGACGCGAGTTCCAGATGAAGGACTCGTACTCCTTCGACGTCACCGACGAGGGCCTGGCCGAGTCGTACCGGCTCCACCGCGAGGCCTACGTACGGATCTTCACCCGGCTCGGGCTGGACCACCGCATCGTCTCGGCGGTCTCCGGCGCGATGGGCGGCTCGGCCTCGGAGGAGTTCCTGGCCCCCGCGGAGGCCGGCGAGGACACCTTCGCGCACTGTCCGGCTTGCGGGTTCGCGGCGAACACGGAAGCGGTCACCTTCCCGCTGACCCCGGTCGACGCCGGCGCCGAACACCCCGCCCTGGAGGAGCTCGACACCCCGGACACGCCGACCATCGAGACCCTGGCCGGGCTGCTCGGCGTACCGGCCTCGGCGACGCTGAAGAACCTGCTGGTCAAGGTCGATGGCGAGATCGTCGCCGTCGGGGTGCCGGGGGACCGCGAGGTCGACCTGGGCAAGCTCGCCGAGCACCTCGCGCCGGCCGTGGTGGAACTGGTCACCGCGGAGGACTTCACCGACCGGCCCGACCTGGTACGCGGCTACGTCGGCCCGCAGGGCCTGGGCAAGGTCCGCTACCTGGCCGACCCGCGGGTGGCGCCGGGCACCGCTTGGGTGACCGGGGCCAACCGGGCCGACACGCACGCGCGGAACGTGGTCTGCGGCCGGGACTTCGAGGTGGACGCGTACCTCGACGTGGTCGTGGTGCGGGACGGCGACCCCTGCCCGTCCTGCGGGGCGGGGCTGCGCCTGGACCGGGCGATCGAGGTGGGGCACATCTTCCAGCTGGGCCGGAAGTACGCCGACGCGTTCGGCCTGGACGTGCTGGGCCGGGAGGGCAAGCCGGTCCGGGTCACCATGGGCTCGTACGGCATCGGGGTCTCCCGGGTGGTCGCGGCGCTCGCCGAACAGACGGCCGACGCGAAGGGGTTGTGCTGGCCGGCCGCGGTCGCGCCGGCGGACGTGCAGGTGGTGGCGGCGGGCAAGGCGGTCCAGCTGGCGCTGGCCGAGCAGGCGGCCGAGGAACTCGCCGCCGCCGGCCTGCGGGTCCTGCTGGACGACCGGCCCGGCCTGTCGCCGGGGGTGAAGCTCACCGACGCGGAGCTGATCGGCGTCCCGTGGATCGTGGTGGCCGGCCGCAAGTCCGCAGACGGCATCATCGAACTCCAAAACCGCGCAACAGCCACCCGCGAAGACCTCCCCTGGCCCGAAGCCCTGACCCGCCTCACCCGCTAGCCCCCCGGCACACGGTGCCGTGCCTCTGCCCTGCCCGGCGCGGGGCGCGGGCCCCACACACGGCGCCGGCCGAGGCCCTGGCCGGCGCCGGGCCCGGGCCGCGCCCTTGCCCGGGCCGGGCGCAGCCCCCGCACGGGGACGCGGCGAGGCCCTGGCCGGCGCCGGGCCGGGGGCGGAGCCCCCACGCGGGGCTCGGGGCTGGCCCCCATGCAGGCCCCGGGGCGCAGCCCCGGTGTACAAGGCGGCTCGGCGTTGGCCGGGGTGCGGGGTGGAGCCGCCCCCACGTGGGCACGGGGCGCAGGTGCCGGGCGGAGCCCTGGCATACGGGGTCCGGGGCGGAGCCCCGGTTTCGGGAAGGGGCGGGGTGGGGGAAAGCCCCGCGCAGCGGCGGCCCCGCCCCGGCCCCGCTACGCGGCCGGGGCCGCAGGGCTCGCTGGGTCTTCCGGGTCCGGCGGGGCCGAGGCCGCGGCCGGCGGGAGCTCCTCCGGCGAGTCGCCGACGCCGACCGCAGACCGGCCCGGCTCCGCAGCCACCGCTGGCCCCGGCTCCGCCGCCCGGCCCGGCTCCACGGCCCGGCTCGGCTCCGCAGCCACCGCTGGCCCCGGCTCCGCAGCCTGTCCCGGCTCCGCCGCCGGAGCCGCAGGCGCCGCCTGGCCCGGCTCCGCCGCCGGCTGTGCCGCCCGTTCCAGGAAGCGGAGCAGTTCCACCGGGAACGGAAGCACCAGCGTCGAGTTCTTCTCCGCGGCCACCGCCACCACCGTCTGCAGCAGCCTCAACTGCAACGCCGCCGGCTGCTCCGCCATCACCCCCGCCGCCTCGGCCAGCTTCTTCGAAGCCTGCAGCTCCGCATCCGCGTTGATCACCCGGGCCCGCCGCTCCCGGTCCGCCTCCGCCTGCCGCGCCATCGACCGCTTCATGGTCTCCGGCAGCGACACGTCCTTGATCTCCACCCGGTCGATCTGCACGCCCCACCCGATCGCCGGACTGTCGATCATCAGCTCCAGCCCCTGGTTGAGCTTCTCCCGGTTGGACAGCAGATCGTCCAGGTCCGACTTGCCGATGATCGACCGCAGCGAGGTCTGCGCCATCTGGGAGACCGCGAAGCGGTAGTCCTCCACCTCGATGATCGCGCTGGCCGCGTCGACCACCTTGAAATACACCACCGCGTCCACCCGCACCGTGACGTTGTCCCGGGTGATGCCCTCCTGGGCCGGCACCGGCAGCGTCACGATCTGCATGTTCACCTTGCGCAGCCGGTCCACCACCGGAACCACCGTCGTGAACCCGGGCCCGCGCACGCCCTGCCGCAGCCGGCCGAAGCGGAACACCACGCCTCGCTCGTACTGCTTGACCACCCGGGCCGCCGCAGCGAAATAGACCGCGACACCGGTAGCGGCGGCGACTCCCGCCGCCAGCAGTTCTTCGACCATGACGGCCCCCTGCGCGTACGGAACTTCGTACGGAACCCCGTACGGAACCTCGTACTCAACGGTATGCCCTACAACCAGGCCGCGAACTCCAGCAGCAGTTCCGAATCCCGGCGGCGCCCCACCGACAGCGCCCGCAGCCCCGACTCCACCGCCCGGAACAGGGTCCAGCCGCGCAGCCGGTCCCGGTCCACCTCCAGGGAGTCCGCCAGCCGGTTCACCCGGCGCCTGGCGCCCGCCGGACCCGCCGAGGAGGCGACCTGGTCCTCCAGCCGGTCCCGGACCAGCCGGGCCAGGTCGTACGCACGCTCGCCCACCAGCGGCTCCGGGCCCACCGTCAGCCACGGCGCCCGCTCGCCGGCCAGCACCTTGCCCTGCCGGAAGTTGCCGTGCAGCAGCAGCTCCTCCGGGGGTACCGCCGCCAGCTCGTCCCGCATCTCCAGCGCGGTGCCGGCCAGCGCCAGCAGCTCCGCCGGTGCCGCCTTCAGCCCGGCCGACTGGCGCTCGGTACGCTCCGCAACCGACTCGAACCCGTGCCCGGCCGGCGGGGCCACCCACAGCCGCCGGATCGTGCCGGAGGCCTCCAGCAGCGCCTTCGCCTCCGGCAGGGAGCGCAGCGACACCTCCGGCTGGAGGCGTTCCAGCAGCAGGGCGCCGTCCTCGTGACGGGTGTCGAGCAGGCGTACGGCGCCGAAGCCGCCCCAGTGCGCCAGCGCGGCCAGCTCCCGGTCGGGGCGGGCGGCCGGCGGGGCCAGCTTCAGTGCGGCCGGGGTGCCGTCGGGGAACCGGACCAGGACCACCAGACTGCTGCGCCCGCCCGGTGCCTGCACCCGCTGGGCCTGTACCCCGCGCCGGGCCAGTGCCTCCTCGGTGAGGCCGGGGAGCCGGGCCAGCCAGTCCTCGTGCTGCGCCGTGTCCGGCTGTTCGCCGAGCGCCCGTACAAGCCGCTCCGGCGGTTCAAAAGCCATGCGTGCGTGGTCCCTTTCAGCTGTGCTGGGCCGGTTGCGCCTGTCCCGCTCGTTCCGTCAGCCCAGGGAAGGCTACGCCGGTGCCGCGCCAGCGTGCTGCGCGGACCGCCGCCGCGGTCAGGGCGTCGGCCGCCTCCCGGCGCAGCGGACCCTCCGCCGCACGCACCAGATCGGAGTACGCGCCCGCCACCCGGTCCTCGATGTCGGCGGCCAGCCGCTCGGCATCGGCGGGCGTGCGCACGGGAAAGGGCATCCGGTACGCGGCCTCGGCCGGCTGCGGGGCGCCGCCGAGCTCGCGGACCGTCCGGGTGAGCGCATCGCGCCGGGCGAGGTGGCCGCCGTACGCCTCCTTGGCCTCGGCGCTGCGGGCGGCGGCGGTCCGGGCGCCGATCACCCCGTACCCGTACGAGGCCGCGTGCTCGGCGGCGAGGGCGGCCTGGGCGGCGGCCAGGACCCGGTCGGATCCGGGTCCGCGGCCGGTGCCGACACCAGGGGTGGGCGTGGGGGAGGGGGCGGACGTCATGCGGTGGCTCCGGGGGTGGTCAGCAGGTGGTGGTGGACGGCTCCGCAGGCCGCCACCGAGGCGAGCAGCCGGGCCAGCTCGCCGGGGGCCCCGGCCAGTGCGACGGTGCGGTTCTCGGCGAGGCTCCGCTCCGCGTCGGCCAGGGCGGCGACGGCGTCGGCGGGTTTGGGAGGCACCACCGCGCGGGGGGCACCGGACGGCGTGGGCCGGGCCGAGCCGTCTGGCCCGCCGGAGGCCTCGGGCGCACCAGCCGCACCAGCCGCACCAGCCGCCTCCGGGCCCAGTGCCGCCACGTGCGCGACGACGGCCGCGCGGAACGGCGCCAGCCGCCCGCTCAGCGCCGGATGGGCCGCGAGGGTGGCGTCGTAACGTTCCAGCAGCGCCCGACTGTCACGGACGGCCGCTTCGCGCATCCGCCGTTCGAGTGAGGCTTCGGGGCTCGCGCCGGTCCGCCCGCCCGGTTCCGGCTCCGAACACCCGGAGAGCAGTGCGGCGCCCACCACCCCGGCAGTGCCGGTGAGCAGGCTTCTTCGCGAGGGCAGGGTCCAGGGCACGGCGGATCCTCGGGAGCGGAGCGGCAGGGACAGGCTGTGATCACGGTACCCGGGGCACCGCCCATGGGGCGGACGGCAACACCCCCTGCGACCGGATACCCTTTGACCTGACACGCGATCCACGCGACGGAAACCACAACAGCACACGCGGCCGAGGAGTCACCCGGATGAGCACCCCCCAGAGCGACAGGCTGCGCGGACTGCTGGAGCCGCTGGTCGCCGCGAAGGACCTGGACCTGGAAGACATCGAGGTGTCCCGGGCGGGCAAGCGGCGGATGCTCCGGATCATCGTGGATTCCGATGCGGGCGTGGAGCTGGACACCTGTGCCGAGCTGAGCCGCGAGATCTCCGACACCTTGGACGAGACCGACGCGATGGGCGAGGACGAGTACGTCCTCGAAGTCAGCTCCCCCGGCGCGGACCGCCCGCTCACCGAGCACCGCCACTACGTGCGTGCCACCGGCCGCCTCGTGAAGTTCCAGCTCGCCGACAGCGGCGACCTCGTCGCCCGGATCCTCGGCGTCGACGAGGAGGGGCTGGACCTGGAGGTCCCGGGTGTGAAGGGCCGCAAGGCCACCGCCCGCCGCATCGCTTTCACCGACATCGCCAAGGCGCGGGTCGAAATCGAGTTCAACCGTAAAGACAAGAACGGCATTCAGGAAGAAGAGGAGGCGTAGCCGTGGACATCGACATGAGTGCCCTGCGGGGTCTGGTCCGGGAGAAGGAGATCTCCTTCGACCTGCTCGTCGAAGCGATCGAGTCGGCCCTCCTCATTGCGTACCACCGCACCGAGGGCAGCTACCGGCGGGCCCGCGTGGTGCTCGACCGCACCAACGGTCACGTGGTCGTGTGGGCGACGGAAGACCCGAGGGATCTCGAAGAGGGCCAGGAGCCCAAGGAGTTCGACGACACCCCGTCGGACTTCGGCCGGATCGCGGCGACGACCGCCAAGCAGGTGATCCTGCAGCGTCTGCGCGACGCCGAGGACGACCTGACCTTCGGCGAGTTCGCCGGCCGCGAGGGCGATGTCATCACCGGCGTCGTCCAGCAGGGCAAGGACCCCAAGAACGTCCTGGTCGACATCGGCAAGCTGGAGGCCATCCTGCCCGTGCAGGAGCAGGTCCCCGGCGAGGAGTACACCCACGGCCTGCGTCTGCGCACGTACGTCGTCCGGGTGGCGAAGGGCGTCCGCGGTCCGTCCGTGACCCTCTCGCGCACCCACCCCAACCTCGTGAAGAAGCTCTTCGCGCTGGAGGTCCCGGAGATCGCCGACGGCAGCGTCGAGATCGCCGCGATCGCCCGTGAGGCCGGTCACCGCACCAAGATCGCCGTGCGGTCCACCCGCTCCGGCCTGAACCCGAAGGGCGCCTGCATCGGCCCGATGGGCGGCCGGGTGCGCAATGTCATGGCCGAACTGCACGGCGAGAAGATCGACATCGTCGACTGGTCGGACGACCCGGCGGAAATGGTCGCCAACGCCCTGTCGCCCGCCCGGGTGAGCAAGGTCGAGGTCGTCGACATGGCCGCGCGCTCCGCCCGGGTGACCGTGCCCGACTACCAGCTGTCGCTGGCCATCGGCAAGGAGGGCCAGAACGCCCGCCTCGCCGCCCGGCTCACCGGCTGGCGCATCGACATCCGCCCCGACACCGAGCCCGCGGACGACGGTTCGGCGGAATAATCCGTACCGGTCCGGGGTTCCGGGCCGGTAGACAGGTGGCGTCACGAAGACGACCACGATAGAGACAACGTCCGTTCGATTTTTCGCCTGAAGGGGTGAGGTCGGTACGGGGAGGTAGACTGAGCGTGTCTGGCCGGACGCATGCCCGCGCATGCCCTGAGCGCACCTGCGTGGGGTGCCGGGAGCGAGCGGCCAAAAGCGATCTGCTGCGGATCGTGGCGGTCGGAGACGAATGCGTCCCCGACCACCGCGGTACGCTGCCCGGCCGGGGTGCATACGTGCACCCTGCCGTGGTCTGCCTCGACCAGGCGGTGCGCCGCCGGGCGTTTCCCCGGGCCCTCAGGGTTCAGGGGGCACTCGAAACCGCCGCCCTGCGGACGGTCATCGAGGCGACACCGTAAGAAAGAAGTACGGCACGGAACCCCGTGCGGTCAGGTACCTCGCGAGTTGGAAGTAGGTCGAGATTGCGATGAGCACTCGATGAGTACGCGATGAGTACGCCCATGAAGTAGCGACGGTCCGGCGTAACCCGGACCTAAAAGGAGCGAAGTGGCTAAGGTCCGGGTATACGAACTCGCCAAGGAGTTCGGAGTGGAGAGCAAGGTCGTCATGGCCAAGCTCCAAGAACTCGGTGAATTCGTCCGTTCGGCGTCCTCGACGATCGAGGCGCCCGTTGTACGCAAGCTGACCGACGCATTGCAGGGACCCGGCGGAGGCGCCGGCAAGACCGCTGCAAAGCCCGGCGCGCCCCGCAAGGCTGCGCCCGCCAAGCCCGCTGCGCCGTCCCCGGCTGCCGCGGCACGTCCTGCTGCCCCGAAGCCCGGCGCCCCGGCCCCCAAGCCGGCCGCCGCAGAGGCTCCGGCTGTCAGCGCCCCGGTGACTCCGGCCGCTCCCGGCCCGCGTCCCGGTCCCAAGGCTCCGGCCCCGAAGCCCGCTCCGGCGGCTCCGGCCCCGGTCGCGGCCGAATTCCAGGCTCCCCCGTCGGCTCCGGCCGCCCCGGCGGCCCGTCCCGCCGCGACTCCGGGCCCGCGCCCGGCGGCGCAGCGTCCGGCCGCTCCCGGCCAGGCCGGTGCCCGTCCCGGTGGCGCCCGTCCCGCAGGTGCGGCTCCCGGTGGCCAGGCTCCCCGTCAGGGTGGGGCCCAGGCTCCGCGTCCGGGCGGTGCCCGTCCGGCCGGCCCGCGTCCCGGCAACAACCCCTTCACCTCCGGTGGCTCCACCGGCATGGCGCGCCCGCAGGCCCCCCGGCCGCAGGGTGCCCCGCGTCCCGGTGCCCCCGGCGCCGGTCAGGGTGGCCCGCGTCCGCAGGGCGCCGGCCAGGGTGGTCCCCGTCCGCAGGGTCCCGGCCAGGGCGGTCAGCCCGGTGGGCGTCCCTCGCCGGCCGGCATGCCCCGTCCGCAGGGCGGCGCCCCGCGTCCGGGCGGTGCCCCGGGCGGTAACCGTCCGAACCCGGGCATGATGCCGCAGCGTCCCGCTGCCGGCCCGCGTCCGGGCCCCGGTGGCGGCGGTCGCGGTCCCGGTGGTCCCGGCGGTCGTCCCGGTGGCGGCGGCGGTGCCGGTCGTCCCGGTGGCGGCGGCTTCGCCGGCCGTCCGGCCGGTCCGGGCTCGCGTCCGGCCGGTGGCGGCGGCTTCGGCGGCCCGCGTCCCGGTGGTGGCGGCGGCTTCGGCGGCGGCCCCGGTGGCGCCGGCGGTGGCGGTCGTCCCGGCTTCGCCGGTCGTCCCGGCGGCCCCGGTGGCCGTGGTGGCACGCAGGGTGCCTTCGGCCGTCCCGGCGGTCCGGCCCGTCGTGGCCGCAAGTCGAAGCGGCAGCGGCGCCAGGAGTACGAGGCCATGCAGGCCCCGTCCGTGGGCGGCGTGATGCTGCCTCGCGGCAACGGCGAGGTCGTTCGCCTGTCGCGCGGTGCATCCCTCACCGACTTCGCGGAGAAGATCAACGCCAACCCGGCGTCGCTGGTCGCGGTCATGATGAACCTCGGCGAGATGGTCACTGCCACGCAGTCCGTCTCCGACGAGACGCTCCAGCTCCTCGCGGGCGAGATGAACTACGAAGTTCAGATCGTCAGCCCGGAGGAGGAGGACCGCGAGCTGCTCGAGACCTTCGACATCGAGTTCGGCGAGGACGAGGGCGGCGAGGAGTTCCTCGTTGCGCGTCCGCCGGTCGTGACCGTCATGGGTCACGTCGACCACGGTAAGACCCGACTGCTGGACGCCATCCGCAAGACGAACGTCGTTGCGGGCGAGGCCGGCGGTATCACGCAGCACATCGGTGCGTACCAGGTCTCCACCCAGGTCAACGAAGAAGACCGTCGCATCACCTTCATCGACACCCCGGGTCACGAGGCGTTCACCGCCATGCGTGCCCGTGGCGCCAAGTCGACCGACATCGCGATCCTCGTGGTGGCGGCCAACGACGGTGTCATGCCGCAGACGATCGAGGCGCTGAACCACGCCAAGGCGGCCAACGTGCCGATCGTGGTCGCGGTCAACAAGATCGACGTCGAGGGTGCCGACCCGGTCAAGGTGCGCGGTCAGCTGACCGAGTACGGCCTGGTGGCCGAGGAGTACGGCGGCGACACCATGTTCGTCGACATCTCCGCCAAGCAGGGTCTGCACATCGACTCCCTGCTGGAGGCCGTGGTCCTCACCGCCGACGCCTCGCTCGACCTGCGGGCCAACCCGGAGCAGGACGCGCAGGGTATCGCCATCGAGTCGCACCTCGACCGTGGTCGCGGTGCCGTCTCCACCGTCCTCGTCCAGCGCGGTACCCTCCGCATCGGTGACACGATGGTGGTCGGCGACGCGTACGGCCGAGTCCGCGCGATGCTCGACGACAAGGGCAACAACGTCGAGGAAGCGGGTCCGTCGACCCCCGTCCTGGTCCTGGGTCTCACCAACGTCCCCGGCGCCGGCGACAACTTCCTCGTCGTCGACGAGGACCGCACGGCCCGCCAGATCGCCGAGAAGCGGGCGGCGCGCGAGCGCAACGCCAACTTCGCCAAGCGCGTCCGCCGGGTGTCCCTCGAGGACCTCGACAAGGTGCTCAAGGCCGGTCTGGTCCAGGAACTCAACCTCATCATCAAGGGCGACGCGTCCGGTGCGGTCGAGGCTCTCGAGTCCTCGCTGCTCCAGCTCGACGTCGGTGAAGAGGTCGACATCCGGGTCCTGCACCGCGGTGTGGGTGCGGTCACCGAGTCCGACATCGACCTGGCGATGGGCTCCGACGCCATCGTCATCGGCTACAACGTCCGTGCGGCCGGCCGTGCCGCGCAGATGGCGGAGCGCGAGGGCGTCGACGTCCGGTACTACTCGGTGATCTACCAGGCCATCGAGGAGATCGAGGCGGCCCTGAAGGGTCTCCTCAAGCCGGAGTACGAAGAGGTCGAGCTCGGCACGGCGGAGATCCGCGAGGTCTTCCGCTCGTCCAAGCTGGGCAACATCGCCGGTGTCCTGGTCCGGTCGGGCGAGGTCAAGCGCAACACCAAGGCGCGCCTGCTCCGCGACGGCAAGGTCGTCGCAGAGAACCTCACCATCTCCGGTCTGCGCCGCTTCAAGGACGACGTCACCGAGATCCGCGAAGGCTTCGAGGGCGGTATCAACCTCGGAAACTTCAACGACATCAAGATCGACGACGTCATCGCGACCTACGAGATGCGCGAGAAGCCGCGCGCCTAAGCGGTTGCCTTGTGCGCCTGGTGACCGGGGCCGGTCGGCGGAAATTTCCGTCGATCGGCCCCGGCCGTTCCGTGTACGGTTCTGGTGTCCCTGCCACCCGACTGGCTGGCAGGTCACCGAACCCGAACCGGCGGGACATCCGGAACTGCATGTACGTGGGGACTCTGTCCTTCGACCTGCTCCTCGGCGACGTTCATTCGCTGAAGGAGAAACGCTCCGTCGTCCGGCCCATCGTCGCCGAGCTCCAGCGCAAGTTCTCTGTGAGCGCGGCCGAGGTGGGCGACCAGGACCTCCACCGCAGAGCCCGACTGGGGGTCGCGCTGGTGGCCGGGGACGTGGGGTTCGTATCGGACGTACTCGACCGCTGTGAGCGGCTGGTCGCGGCACGTCCGGAGGTGGAGCTGCTGTCGGTGCGACGGCGGTTCCACGGTGATGAAGACTGATTGCAAGACGAAGAAGGAGACGGACCAGTGGCCGACAACGCGCGGGCGAAGAAGCTGGCGGACCTCATCCGGGAGGTGGTCGCCCAGAAGCTGCAGCGAGGTATCAAGGACCCGCGCCTCGGAACGCACGTGACGATCACCGACACCCGGGTCACCGGTGACCTGCGGGAGGCCACGGTCTTCTACACGGTGTACGGCGACGACGAGGAGCGGGAGGCCGCGGCGAAGGGCCTGGAGAGCGCCAAGGGCATCCTGCGTTCGGCGGTGGGCCAGGCCGCGGGCATCAAGTTCACGCCCACCCTCACCTTCGTGGCGGACGCCCTGCCGGAGACCGCGAAGACCATCGAGGACCTCCTCGACCAGGCGCGCGCCTCCGACGCCCAGGTGCGGCAGGCCTCCTCGGGCGCCACGTACGCCGGCGAAGCCGACCCGTACAAGAAGCCCGACGAGGACGACGCAGCCGAATGAGCAAGCACGCAACCCCGACGCCGGACGGCCTTGTCATCGTCGACAAGCCGTCCGGCTTCACTTCGCACGACGTGGTCGCCAAGATGCGCGGGATCGCCAAGACCCGCCGGGTCGGCCACGCCGGCACCCTCGACCCGATGGCCACGGGCGTGCTCGTTCTCGGCGTCGAGAAGGCGACCAAGCTGCTCGGTCACCTCGCGCTGACCGAGAAGGAGTACCTCGGCACGATCCGGCTCGGCCAGAACACGCTGACCGACGACGCCGAGGGCGAGATCAGCTCCGCCACGGACGCCTCCAAGGTCACCCGTGACGCGGTGGACGCGGGCATCCGCAAGCTGACCGGCGAGATCATGCAGGTGCCGTCCAAGGTCAGCGCCATCAAGATCAACGGCGTGCGGTCCTACAAGCGCGCCCGCGAGGGCGAGGAATTCGAGATCCCGGCCCGCCCGGTCACCGTCTCGTCCTTCCAGGTCTACGACATGCGCGAGGCGACCGCCGAGGACGGCACCCCGGTGATCGACCTGGTCGTCTCGGTGGTCTGCTCCAGCGGTACGTACATCCGCGCGCTGGCCCGCGACCTCGGCGCCGACCTGGGCGTCGGCGGACACCTGACCGCGCTGCGGCGCACCCGGGTGGGCCCGTACAAGCTGGACAAGGCGCGCACCCTGGACCAGCTCCAGGAGGAGCTGACGGTGATGCCGATCGCCGAGGCGGCGGAGGCGGCGTTCCCGCGCTGGGACCTGGACGCGCGGCGCGCCGCGCTGCTGGGCAACGGGGTGCGGCTGGAGATGCCGGACGAGTACGAGGCGGGGAAGCCGGTCGCCGTGTTCGGCCCGGAGGGCCGGCTGCTGGGCCTGGTGGAACCGAAGGGCGGCAAGGCGAAGTCCCTGGCGGTCTTCGTCTAGCCGACGCGACACCGCACCGCACGGTTGCTTTCGGGCCGACCCGGCACCCCCGGGCCGGCCCGCTGCCTTTCCCGGCCGGGTCGGCGGAGCCCCGGCCCGCCGGGGGAGCCCCGGCCCGTCCCTGCTCCGGCTGCCGGCCCCGCGCCTTCGCGGCTTCGGTGCTTCCTTCGGCCCGGAGCCGGCGGTCGGATACCGCGGGGCGCTCGGCGAGCGGCCGGCCGGGTCGCCCGGCGGCAGCGCCGGGCGTTGCGATTCAGGCGGGCTGCCCAAGCCCTGGCACCGCTCCACGTTGACGTGGAGCGGTGAGCGCATCGGGCCCGACGCCGTCGGACTGCTGCTCACCGCTCCACGCCCCCCTCGGACCCCCCTCGGGTAGGTCTCTATCCATCCGGACCCTGTTATTCACCCGTCCGAGCAGGCGCTCGGAGTGAATGGAGGGAGCGCAAGGGGGCGCGTTCCGTTCGCCTGCTTTTCCGGCTGATCTTCGTCGACCTACGGTCGTGTCATGGAGGTCACGGGGGAGCTCGTCAGAATCTGCGATTTCGCCGGGCGTCCGCGAGGCAGCGGCTTCGTGGCCGACGACCGGGGGACGGTGATCACCAGCCATGAGGCCGTGGCCGGCCCGGGCCGGGTGGTGCTGCACGGCCCGGGGGAGCGCAGCTGGCCGGCCGATGCGGAGGCGGTGACGCTGCTGGCCTCGGCCGGGCTGGCGCTGGTACGGACGGACGGGCTCGGGGTGCGGCCCCTGCCGGTGGCGGCGGTGGAGCGGGTGCCGGCCGGGGCGTACGTACGGCTCAGCGCGCGGGGCTGGCGGCAGGCCAGGGTGCTGGGCGAGGCGGAGGTCACGTACACGGCGCCCGACCGCTCGCACCGGCTCGGCGGCGCGCTGGAGCTGGCCATCGGGACCGACGGGATGGACGCGCTGCGGCTGGGCGGGGAGACCTGCGGGGGGCCGGTGCTGGACGCGGCCACCGGGGCGGTGCTCGCCGTCCTGGGCACCGCTCTCCACGCGGAGCACCGCTCCGGAGGGTTTGCAGTGCCCTTGCGCGCGGCGGCTGCGGCCGACCCGCGCGGCCCGCTCGCCGCCCTGTTGGCCCGCAATGCGGCGACCGTGCCGGGGTACGGCGCGGACCTGAACCTGGCGGGAGCCCTCCAGCTGACCGGAACCACCCTGGGCACCGCCCTCGCGGAGGCGGCCGGCGCGGTCGAGCGCCGGGAGGCGGCCGAGGTGCTGGACGCGTTCACCGAGAGCCCCGCTCTTGTCCTCGCCCTGGTCGGCGACCCCGGTACCGGCCGCACCACCGAACTCGCCGCCCTGGCCGCGCGGCGCGCCCTCGGCCCGCTCCCGTCGCCCACGATCTGGCTCCGCGGCGCCGACCTCGCGGCCTCCGTCACCTCCCTCGCGGACGCCCTCACCCGAGCCCTGACCACCGCCACCCGCATCACCACAACCGCCCCCACGAACACCCCGCCCGCGCGGACCCGGCCCGAGCCCCCGACCCCCGCCGCGCCTGGCCCGACCCCGGCCCCCGATGCCGGCGGTGGCGAGCCCGGGCCGGAGGAGGTGGCTGCGTTGGCGGTGGGGGCCGGGGGGCGTTGCTTGTGCTGCTGGATGCGCCCGAGGAGATGCCGGCCCGGCTTGCGCAGCGGCTGGCCGAGTGGACCGCCGGTACCGCCCGGTGGCTGCGCGAGAACTCCGTCCGGATGGTCATCGCGAGCCGGCCCGAGTACTGGGAGCGGGCCGCGGAGTTCTACCCGGACGGCGCGCTCCACGCCCCCGCCCGCCCGGCTCCGGGCCTCCCCCCGGCGTACCGGCTCGGCGAGTTCACCCCGGCCGAGGCCGAGGAGGCCCGGGCCCGCTACGGCATCCCCGCCACCGGCGTCCGCGAAGCCGACGCCCGGCACCCGTTGACCCTCGGTCTGCTCGCCGGCATCCGCGCCGCCGAGGTCACCGCCGGCCGCCCCGGCCGGGACGAGGTGTTCGACGCCCACCTCGACCTGATGTGCCTGCGGACGGCGGTCCGTATCGCCGCCGGCGGCGCCGACGGCAGCGGCGTGCACGGCCCCGGCGTGCGGCGGCTCGCCGCACGTGTGGCCAGCCGGGTCCACGAGGCCGCGCGGCGCTGCCTCGGCCCCGGCCAGGGCGAACTGGACCGGGCCTCCTTCGAGGAGCTCTTCCCCTGGCGCACCGGCTGGGCCCCCGCCGTACTCACCGAAGGCCTGCTGGTCCCCGCCGGAGCCGGCTACCGCTTTGCCCACGAGGAGCTCGCCGACTGGCTGCAGGCGGCCCACCTGGACGTCCCCGCTGCCCTCGACGCCCTGGTCCACCGCACCACCCCGGCGGCCGGCCCGCCCGTACCCCGGCACCGGATCGGCCCGGTCCTGGAGGCGCTGCTCCTGCTGCCCCCGCCCGTCCTGACCCCCTACCTCAGCGCCCTCGTGGCCGCCCTGGACCGGTTCGCCGAGTTCACCGAAGTGCCCGGCGAGCGCGCCTGGTGGGCCGGCCGGCTGCTCCGCGAAACCCTGCTGCGCTCGCCCGACGCCCGGCCCTTCCGCCCGGTGCTCGACGCACTCGCCGACCACGCCGCCGCCCGCGGCGACGGCACCGCCGAGTTCGATGGCTGGTTCTGGAACCGGCTGCGGCTGCCCGAGCCCGAACGGCTGGAGCTGCTCCGCCGGCTGCTGCCCGCCGACCACCGCTGCCTCGACGCCGTCGCCCGCCGCCTCTCCCGCGATCCGCAGCGCGTCGTCCCGCTCCTCTGCAACTGGTTCCGCGACGAGCGCCGACTGCGCGGCCGGCCCGGCGCCACCGTGGCCACCGCCGCCCAGGCCCTGCTCCACACCCACCGCCGATCGGCACCCGACGACCTCGCCGAGGCACTCGTCGCCGCCGCGCATCCTCGCGCCGACGAACTGCTGACCGTCCTCGCCGAGGAGGAACCCTCGGCGCTCTGCCGGTCCGTGGACCGGTGGGCCCGGGACGAGCGGCCCGAACGCCGGGTCGCGTCCGCCGCGTACGGTCCGGTCGCCGCCGCCCACCTCCCCGGCACCGCACCCGGCCGGACCCGGCTCCGCCACGCCGCGCTCGCCCTGCTGGACCGGCCAGGAGACCAGAGCCTGCACGGCGCCGCCCTCGGCATGCTGCTCTGGGACCCGCAGACCCGCGAGGAGTACCTGCCCGCCGCCCTGGCCTGCCCGCAGGTGCCCGCCCATGCGCTGGTCGCCGTCGCCGGGGCGCTGCCCGGCCGGACCGGCGAGGTCCTCGACGCCCTGCGGGACCGCGCCGACGGCGAGGTACTGCGCGCCCTGGCCGCACTGACCGACCCCCGGCCGGCCGCCCGCGCGGCCCGCCTCGTACGGGAGCACCTGGCGCGGCATCCCCAGGACGCCCCGCACGCCGCCGCCTTCGTCGACCGGCGTCTGGACCACGGCCCGGCCGCCGGGCCCGCGCTGCGCCCGCTCGCCGCGGAACTGCTCCACGGGCCGGCGCCGGCCCGGGCCGCGTTCGCCGCCGTGCTCGGCACCCTCGGGGCCGAGGCCTCGCGCCCGCTGCGCGGCGAACTGCTCGATGCGCTCCTCGACGCCGAAACCGACCCCGCCGTGCTGTCCGCCCTGCTCGGGGCGGCGGCCGGGGACACCGTCGCCCGCGGGGAACAGCGGACCCGGGAGCTGGTCCGGCGCACCGGACGGCGGCTGCTCGGAGTGCCCGGCGGCGTGCCCGGCGGAGCGGCCGTGTTCGAGCGCCGGATCGTCGAGCTGGCCCGCGAGTTCCCGCCCTTCGGCCGGCTGATCGAGCGCTGGCTGCGCGAGGAACCACGGGAGGCCGCCGCACTGCTCGGCCCGAGCGCCCGCCGAATGGTCGAGACCCTGGCCGGAACCCGTCCCTCCGCCGATGCCGTGCACGCCGTCCCCTGCCGGAGGTGATGTGTCCCCGGCCCGGGCCCGGCCGTGGCTCCCATGCCGATGCGGGGGCCCGTGCGGCGGCATGGCAGTCTTAGACCTGCAATCTCAACTACGCACTACACGGGTTCGGGCGAGGAGCGGTCACAGTGCAGCGCTGGCGTGGCTTGGAGGACATCCCCCAGGACTGGGGACGCAGCGTCGTCACCATCGGCTCCTACGACGGGGTGCACCGGGGCCATCAGCTGATCATCGGGCGGGCCGTGGCCTGGGCCCGGGAGCTCGGCGTGCCGGCCGTCGTGGTCACCTTCGACCCCCACCCGAGCGAGGTGGTCCGCCCCGGCAGCCACCCGGCGATGCTGGCCCCGCACCACCGGCGGGCCGAGCTGATGGCCGAACTGGGCGTCGACGCCCTGCTGATCCTGCCGTTCACGGCGGAGTTCTCCCAGCTGTCCCCGGCCGACTTCATCGTGAAGGTGCTCGTCGACAAGCTGCACGCCCGGGGCGTCATCGAGGGCCCCAACTTCCGCTTTGGCCACCGGGCCGCCGGCAACGTCGCGTTCCTGGCCGAACTGGGCGGCACGTATGACTACGAGGTCGAGGTCGTCGACCTGGTGGTGCGCGGTGAGGCGGGCGGCGGCGAGCCGTTCTCCTCCACCCTGGCGCGCCGGCTGGTCGCCGAGGGCGACGTGGAGGGTGCTGCCGAGATCCTCGGCCGGCCGCACCGGGTCGAGGGCGTGGTGGTGCGCGGCGCGCAGCGCGGGCGCGAGCTCGGCTACCCGACGGCGAATGTCGAAACGCTTCCGCACACCGCGATCCCGGCCGACGGCGTGTACGCGGGCTGGCTCACCGCGGACGGCGAGCGGATGCCGGCGGCGATCTCGGTCGGGACGAACCTCCAGTTCGACGCGACCGAGCGGACGGTGGAGGCGTACGCCATCGACCGGGTGGGCCTGGACCTGTACGGGCTGCACGTGACCGTGGATTTCCTCGCCTATGTGCGGGGCATGGCCCGGTTCGAGTCCCTGGAGGGGCTGCTGGACGCCATCGGCGACGATGTGAAGCGGGCGCGGGCGCTCACCGAGGGGTACGACGCCGCGCGCTGAGCGCATGGAACGGGCGAGGGCCCGTACCGTCCTGGGGACGGTACGGGCCCTCGGCGTTCACTGACCGCCCTGCCGCGGATCCTGCGGTGGCTGCTGCCAGCCCTGGCCGGGCTGCGGATGCTGCGGCGGGCCGTACGGGGACTGTGGCGGCTGGGCCCCGGGGTGGCCCGGCTGGGGTCCGTACGGCTGCTGCGGCTGCTGCGGGTAGGGCTGCTGGTACGGCGGCTGGCCGTGCGGCTGCGGCTGGGGCTGCTGCGGGTACGGCTGCTGGCCGTGCGGGGGCTGGGGCTGCTGGGGCTGCTGCGGGTGCGGGTACGGCTGCTGGCCCTGCGGGGCCGGGGCTCCCCAGTGGCCGCGCGCCTGCTGCGCCCGTACGAAGTCCTCGGCGACCAGCGCCGAGAGGTTGAAGTACGCCTCGCGGGTCTTCGGCCGCATCATGTCGAGGTCGACCTCGGCACCGGCCGCGAGGTGCTCGTCGAAGGGCACCACGACCACACCGCGGCAGCGGGTCTCGAAGTGCTGGACGATGTCCTCGACCTTGATGGTCTTGCCGGTCTCGCGGACCCCCGAGATCACGGTGAGGGAGCGCGAGACCAGGTCGGCATAGCCGTGCGCGGACAGCCAGTCGAGCGTGGTGCTCGCGCTGGACGCGCCGTCGACCGACGGGGTCGAGATGATGATCAGCTGATCGGCCAGGTCCAGGACGCCGCGCATCGCGGAGTAGAGCAGTCCGGTGCCGGAGTCGGTCAGGATGATCGGGTACTGGCGGCCGAGCGTCTCGATCGCGCGGCGGTAGTCCTCGTCGTTGAAGGTCGTGGAGACGGCCGGGTCCACGTCATTGGCGATGATCTCCAGGCCGGACGGGGCCTGGGAGGTGAACCGCCGGATGTCCATGTACGAGTTCAGGTACGGGATGGCCTGGACGAGGTCGCGGATGGTGGCGCCGGTCTCGCGGCGCACCCGGCGGCCGAGGGTGCCGGCGTCCGGGTTCGCGTCGATGGCGAGGATCTTGTCCTGGCGTTCGGTGGCGAGGGTGGCGCCGAGGGCGGTGGTCGTCGTGGTCTTTCCGACGCCGCCCTTCAGGCTGATGACGGCGATGCGGTAGCAGGACATCACCGGGGTACGGATCAGGTCCAGCTTGCGCTGACGCTCCGCTTCGGCCGCCTTTCCGCCGAACTTGAAGAGGGAGGAGCTGCCGCCGCGGTTGCTCTTGGGCTTCTGCTTGTTGCGCAGCAGACGGTCCGAGGAGAGCTCCACCGCGGCCGTGTAGCCGAGCGGGGCGCCACCGCTGGGCGCGGCCTGGTACCGCTGGTCCTGCGGGCCGGGACCGCCGGGGCCACCCGGGCCACCGGGCCCGGTGGGAGCGCCGGGTCCGGCCGGTCCGCCGGGGCCGGCCGACTGCGGCCACTGCTGGCCGAGCCGCGGATCGGCCTGCGGCTGCTGCTGGGGCTGTCCTTGTACGGGCGGCTGAGGCTGCGGCTGGGCCCCCCAGGGCGCCCCGGCCTGCGGCGCCGGCTGCTGATGCGGCTGCGGGGCTGCGGGCGGGAAGCCGTACCCGGCGTCGGGCTGGGGGACCGGCGGCGCGGGCGGGAAGCCGTACCCCGCCTGGGGCTGCGGGACCGGCGGGAAGCCGTACCCGTCCGGGGCGGGCGCGGGCGTGGGCTCGGCCGGGCCATCGGTCGCGGACGGGGTGAACGCGGGCGGCAGCGGCGGGAGTTCCGCCTGCGGGGCGGGTACGCCCCACGGCTGCTCGGGCACCGCCGGAACAGCGTCCCGCGGCTCCTCGCCGACCGCACCGGCCTCCGCGTCCTGGCTCCCCGAAAGGGGTGACTTCGCAAGAACCGGCGCCCCGTCACCCTGCTCCTCCGCCGGAGCGGCCGGAATCACCGTTCCGCTCGGCGGGGTGGCCGAGTACCCGGGTACATCGGCGGGCTCGGCCGGCGCCACCGGGTACGCCGTACCCCCAACCGGCGCCTCGGGCGCGGGCGTGAAAGGCGTACCCCCAACGGGGGTCTCAGGCGCGGGCGCCGCGGGGTACGGCGTAGCCCCAACGGGCGCGTCGGGCGCGGGCACCGCCGGGTACGGCGCGCCCCCGACCGGGGTCTCAGGCGCGGGCGCCGCGAGGTACGGCGTACCCCCGACCGGCGTTTCGGGCGCAGGCGTCACGGGGTACGGCGTACCGCCGACCGCCGCCTCGGGCGCGGGTGCCGCGGGGTACGGCGTACCCCCGACGGGGGTTTCGGGCGCGGGCGCCACCGAGTACGGCGCGCCCCCGACCGGGGTCTCGGGCGCAGGCGCCGCGGGGTACGGCGTACCGCCGACCGGTGCCTCGGGCGCGGGCGTGTACGGCGTGGCCCCAACGGGGGTCTCGGGCGCGGGCGCCGCGAGGTACGGCGTAGCCCCAACCGGCGCGTCAGGCGCGGGCGCCACCGGGTACGGCGTCCCCGCGAGCGGCGACTCGGGTGCAGGCGGCAGCGGGACAGCATCGGCCGGAGCCGGAGCCGGAGCCGGAGCCGGAGCCGGAGCCGGGACACCGGCCGCCGGGGTGGCCGGGCGGGCCGGTGGGGCCAGCCGGGTGGTCGAAGGCGAGTCCACGTCGTCCACGCGGTGCGGCTCGAAGCCGCTGCCTACCGGCAGCTCCGGCACGGCCGGCGGCGTCGGCGCGTTCTGCGTGTACCAGGCCGGCGGCGTGTAGTCGATGGTGAACTCGCCCGTGAGCTCGGGCTCCGCGTCGGACTGATCGTCCGTCGGGACGTCCCACGTCCCGTCGCGGCTCTCGTTCCGATCGCCGTTCACTTCTGTCCTCCTGGTCTGTTCGAGCACGGGCGCCCGGCGTCGCGTCGGCGCCGCGCCCACGGTCAGCCTAATGGCGTCGCACCCGGACGCGCGGCCCACGGTCTCCCGGGAGGCCGCGCACCCAGGGGCAACGGTCTCAGTCGATCCGCCGGGCCGGGCCCAGCAGTCCGGCCTCCGCCTCGGTGCCCTGGGTCATGACGAACTGCCGGTCCCGGGCCGTGCACCACAGGGTGACCCCGTCCCCCAGCGTCGGCAGCGAATCCACCGCCGGCCGGGGCAGGTTCATCAGCCGGCCGATCTGCTCCGCCTCGTCGGGGGAGACCCGCTGCACGCCCACCAGCGAAGCGTTCTGCAGCAGGCGCGGGGCCGTCGGGCTGAGGTACGGCAGCAGGGTGAGCACCGACTGCCAGGGGCCCGCCACCACCCGCCCGCGCGGCGGCCGCATTCCGCAGTCCCGGATCACCAGGACCGGGCTGCCGGCCGACGCACCCTGCGGGGGCACCCGGCCCACCTCGTGCAGGGTCACGCACTGCTGCCCGCCGCCGGCGGCCTGCGCCAGCGCCGACCACACCTGGGCCCGGCCGGTCTCCACGGCCACCCGCGCCCCGGTCGCCGCCGCCCGCAGCCCCAGCACCTGTGCCGTCCACAGACCCCCGATCAGGGTGACCTCGTACGGCATCGGGCGGTTGATGCCGAGCACCGCCGGGCGGCCCTCGGAGTCGACTCCGATCACCACCCCGTCGTCCCCGACCGGCAGGGACAGCCCGTCCAGCTCCGCGGCCGGCATCGCATGGCGTTCCCGCCGCGGCCCGATCAGTCCGTACCCCACGCGTCCCACGCTCATCGCGCACCTCCCAGCGGCAGCGAGGCCAGCACGCCCGGCACCTGCTCCCGGTCCAGCCGGACCAGACCGGTCCGGATCCCGCGGGCGGTCCGCTCCAGTTCCCTTCGGGCCGCCACCAGTTCCTCGTCGCTGCGCCCGGTGACCCGGACGTGCCCGGTGACCGTGACCCCGTGCCGGTCGGCCGGCGCCAGTGTCAGGCTGAAGTTGGTCGCCAGCGCGGGCAGCGAGGTCAGCAGCGCCACGAACTGCGTCAGCGGGGCTGCCGCGCCGCCGAGCTGCGGCCAGCGGCCTATCCAGTAGGTGGTGTGCCGCCGGTCGTCGCACCGCCAGGCCCGCGAGGTCTCCTCGGTGCGCCGCCCGCTGCTCGCGGACCGGCCGGCCTGGGTGATGGCCATCGGGTTCGCACAGGAGGACGTCGCCAGGGCCGCGGTCAGTTCCTGCTCGGTCAGCACGGTCGCCCGGAAGCCGGCGCCGGCCAGCCGGCTCGCCAGCTGGTCCGCCACCCGCACCACGCAGCGCTGCGCGCCGGTCATCCCGCCGCCGCGCGCCTCCACCGCCTCCGGGCACAGCTCCGGATCCAGCTTGAGGGCGACCCAGGTCAGCCGGACCGCCGGAGTGCCGGTCTGGGCCTGCAGGGGAGCGTAGTTACGGGCGGCCATGGCCTGGGCCGGCAGATGCGGGGCGGGCGCCGGCTGGGTGTGCAGCACGAGCTGCGCCGACTCCAGCCGGATGCCGTCCACTTCGAGGACGTCGCGGATCAGGCCGAGCGGCAGCGGCCGGGCGGCCCGGTCGGGACGCAGCGCGGTGGCGTCCATGTCGACCTGGACCACCACGGTCAGGAAGGTGCCGTCGCCGATCAGCCCGACCGGGCGCCGGTCGCGGTCGCTGAAGGTGTAGGTCCGCAGGGCCGGTTCGGCCTCCACCACCGGCGCCAGACCCGGTTCCGTGCCGGCCGGCACGGAGAAGGCCGCGGCCCGGCGCCGCCGGGCGCGCAGAGCGAGCGCCGTGCCGATCCACTCGGGCAGCGAACGCTGGTGCCGGCGGACCACCGCGAGGACCAGCAGAACGGCCGCCAGTACGCCAGCGGGCACCAGCAGCATCGGTTCGACCACCCAGGCCACCAACAGCAGGGCTGCCGCCACCTGGAGGAGAACCAGCTGTTGCAATCGGAACGGACCGAACCGCCCCGGGCTCGACTTCGGATGCGGCGTCACTCCGCCGCGTGCCGGCGCAGCCGCGGCGGCACGCTGTTCCGTCGCGATGGCCATCTCCCGGACCCCTCCCCTTCCACGATCCTGACCCGTGCCCGCCGGTACGGTGCGGCCGGTGCCGGCACCTCCCCGGAATCTCCCCAATTCACCCCAACGAGCTCCGATTACCCTGACTCGGAAGGGGCTCGGAAGGCGTGGAGTGGCACTGGGCGGCGGCCTCACCCTACCCGCCCCCTACGAACCCTCCGTCAACAGGCATAGTAGGTGCCCGGTCAGACAATCGAGGCCCGGGGACCGTACCCACCGACCGGGCCGGGCGGGGAGAAGCAGGCGGTCATGGCATCACGACGTGATGAGCTCAACGCGTACACCTTTGCGAAGCGGCGTACGGTGGCCGCCTTCCTCCAGCCGTCCGCCACGGGCACGGAAGAGGGCGCTCCGCGACCGCTGCGTGCGGTGGTGCCCGGACTGGTCGTCGGCGCCCTGATCCTCGCGGGCTTCGGCGCGTGGGGGCTGCTCGACCCCAAGGCCCCCAAGGGCTGGGACGCCCCCGGCACCAAGGTGATCGTCGGCAAGGACTCGACGACCCGGTACGTCGTGCTGAAGACCGGCGACCAGGTCCGGCTGCACCCGGTGCTCAACCTGGCGTCCGCGCGGCTGCTCCTGGACCCGGGCAAGTTCGCCGTGATCCAGGTCGACGACAAGACCCTGGACGGCGGCACCCCGCCGCGCGGCCCGATCATCGGCATCCCCTACGCACCGGACCGGCTGCCGTCCGCCAAGGACGCGGGCGCGGCCAAGCGGTGGGCCGTCTGCCAGCAGCCGGGCGGCAACGGCAAGGGCGTGCAGACCGCCGCCTTCGTCCTCGCCGACCGGGAGGCGGGCCTGATGGACGACAAGCGCCGGCTCACCGACGGCCAGGTGCTGTACGTCCAGACCAAGGTCCCCAACGGCGACGGCACCGAGACCACCAGCCGCTACCTGGTCGACGCGGCCGGGACGAAGTACAAGTTCCCGGAGAAGACCTCCGATTCGGCCACCCTCACCACCGCCCTGGTCGGCAGCGGCACTCCGCAGCAGGTCAGCCAGCAGTGGCTGGACACCCTCAACACCGGTGAGGAACTGGCCTTCCCGAAGCTGGACAACGGAAAGCCCGGCGACGACGCCAAGGTGCCCGGGCTGGCCACGGACGACAACAAGGTCGGCATGGTGCTGCTGGCCCAGACCGGCTCCGGCCCGCAGCACTACGTGGTCCAGGCCGGCAAGGTGTCCCGGGTCTCCCCCTTCACCGCCTGGCTGCTCATCAACGCGCCCGCCACCGAGCGGCTCAACATGAACGGCCAGGCGAAGGAGGTCGACCTCCAGTCGCTCCGCCCCGACGGAAGCCAGTTCTACGAGAAGAAGCGCTGGCCCAAGGCTCGGTCCGGCCAGGTCAACGGGAACACCGGGGCAGCCGCGGCGACCGCCTCCCAGGGCGGCAGCGTCCGCAACACCGTCTGCAATGTGCTGCGTTCGGTGGACGGCCAGGGCCGGACCACCATGAGCACCTGGGCCGGCCCCGGTTTCCCGGTCGACATCTCCGCCAGCGGCACGAGTTCCTACGTCACGCCCGGCACGGGGCTGCTCTACACCCAGTTCCAGGGCAAGCAGGCCAAGGGCGGGGGCGCCCTGTTCCTGGTGACCGACACCGGCCTGCGGTACGCCGTCCAGGCCAACGGCGACAGCGACGCCGAGCAGTCGGAGATCGGGGCGTCCCCGCAGCCCGGCGCGGGGGAGGGGAAGACGGACGGCCCGCCGGAGGCCAGCCAGGCCCAGGCCCGGCTCGGCTACAAGGACGTGACTCCGGCGCTGGTGCCCATCGTGTGGTCGGAGTTCCTGTCGAAGGGGCCCCGGCTGGACACCAACGCCGCCCGCCAGCCGCAGGGTTCGTGAGATGCCGATGACGTACCGGTCCCGCACTGCACCACTGCTGTCCGCCGCCCTCGCGCTCACGGCAGCTCTCGGCGCCACCGGAGCGGCGGCACCGACCTCCGGCCCGGCAACCGCCGCACCCGGCCCCGCGCTCCGGCTCGCCGGCGCCGGCGAGTGCTCCTTCCCGATGAAGAAGCAGATCGCCGGCCGCCCCTGGGCCCTGCAACGGCTGCTCCTCGACGAGCTGTGGGCCGGCGGCAAGGGCAAGGGTGTCCGGGTCGCGGTCATCGACACCGGTGTGGACCGGGCCAATCCGCAGCTCAGCGGCGCCCTCGACACCGGAGCCGGCAAGGACTTCATCGACCCCAAGGGCGACGGGACCACCGACACGGTGGGCCATGGCAGCAAGGTCGCCGGGCTCATCGCGGCCCGCGAGCAGCAGGGCACCGGCTTCGTGGGCCTGGCCCCCGAGGCCACCGTCATACCGATCCGGCAGAACGACGGACAGGGCAAGGGCAACACCGAGAGCCTGGCCAAGGCCATCGAGCACGCGGTCGCCAAGGGCGCCCACATCATCAACATCTCCCAGGACACCGATGTCCCGCTGACCGAGTCCTCCCAGCTGGGACAGGCGGTCAAGAAGGCGGTGGACGCCAAGGTGCTGATCGTCGCCTCGGCCGGCAACGACGGCCTCAACGGCCGCAAGCGCAAGACCTATCCGGCCGCCTTCCCCGACGTCCTCGCGGTCGCGTCCTCGGACCGGAACAACGAGCGGGCCCAGTTCTCCCAGCCGGGCAGCTTCATCGCGGTCGCCGCGCCCGGCGTCGACATGGTCTCCACGGTGCCGGGATTCGGCCAGTGCGTGGACAACGGCACCAGTTTCTCGGCCCCTTACGTCGCCGGGGTCGCGGCCCTGTTGAAGGGACAGCACCCGGACTGGACCCCGCGGGAAATCGTCTGGCAGATCCAGCAGACCGCCGAACGGTCGATCAAGGGCCGTGACGACTACGTGGGTTGGGGGGTGGTCGACCCGGTCCGGGCGGTCTCCCAGGACCACGACCGCCCCAAGGAGCCGGTCCCGGATCCGGGGCCGCCGCCCGCCGCGGCACCGGAGGCGGCGGAGATGCCGATGACGGAGACCGCACAGCAGCGGCAGGAACGGCTCGGCACCTATGCCCTCGGTATTGCGGGCGTGCTGATCGCCGTAATCGCCGGAACTGCGACGGTTATCCGGGATGCCCGGAACCGGCGACGCCGTTTGCAGTGAAGCGTCACAGTTCACCCACAGCTCTGCCCTACCGGTGTTGGGCCGGGTGGATGAACTGACTAGAGTGACAACAGCCTTCACGACTGTGATCGGGGGACTGACGTAACCAGCTGCGCCGGTCGGGTCAGTGAATAAAGAAGTGAGGAGCTTCGGATGAGTAACCCTGCAGGCGGTTTCGGACTCGCAGACGATCCGATCGTCCAGGCGAAGAACAAGATCAACCAGACTGCCAACGCCGTGACGAACCAGTCGCGCGAACTGGCCGACATCCTGGCGACCGTGAGCGCGGGCTGGACCGGTTCCGGTGCCGCCGGCTTCGTCCAGGCCCAGACGATGGTGAACGAGGACCACGACGCGATCCGCCGGCTGCTCGGCGTGCTGCACAACGCCGTCGCCGAGACCAAGAACCTGAGCAACGCCCAGGATGACGACGTCCGCGCGGCCTTCAACGCGGTCAAGTCGAACGCCAACTCGTCGGGTCTGAACGGCATCTGACGCGCTGCCGCGTCCACATCACGTCCGCCCAGCGATTGAGGAGAAGAACATGTCTGGTGCCGAAGGCCAGATGAAGGTCCGGTACGAGAGCGTCCAGGAGATGGCGAACCGCCTCCGCGCAACGTCCAAGAAGATCGTTGACGACCTCAGCGAGATGGACCAGGCGCTGAAGGTGGTCACCGACACCTGGGACGGTGAGGCGCACGCCCAGTACGTCCAGCTCCAGGCCAAGTACAAGGGCCGCGCCGAGCACATGCGCGACACCCTGGAGCAGGTCGCCAAGATCATCGAGCAGGGCAAGGGCGATTACCGCGCGACGGACGTCAAGGCCTCGCGCATGTTCACCGAGGGCTTCTGAGCCCGGTAGCGAAGCATGAACGAAGGGGCGCGCCCACCGGGCGCGCCCCTTCAGCTGTCTGCCTTCTGCGTTCGGCCGTCCGTCAGTCGTCCGCCGGCCGCGGCCGGTCGATGTCGAACTCCCCGTCCCTGGCGCCGAGTACGAAGGCCTCCCACTCGGCCGCCGTGTAGCGCAGCACGGTCTCGCGGTCCAGCGAGGACCGCATGGCCACCCCGCCGCCCGGCAGGTGCGCGATCTCCACCCGCTCCTCGTCGGGGCTGGTCCCGGGCGGGCCCTCCCACTCGACCCGGCTGATGTCGAGCGCGTACAGCTCGTCCTTCTCCGCTTGCGTGCCCATGGGCGGCCTTTCCCTCGGTGGTGCGGCGCTCGCGCGCTGTGTGGGGCCGATTATTCCGTCTTCCGGTCGGCTGTCAGGCGCAGTTCAGGGTCTTCACCGTCTCCGCCATGTAGGCGCGCATGAACGCGTCGATGGCGGGCCGCAGGTCGGCCTTCTCCTTGGCGGCCCGGGACACGATCACCGTGAGGGTGAAGTGGTCACCGGCCTGCGTCCGGCAGGCCGCGGTGGCGGTCGCGCCTTCGTTGCCGAGGACGGAGTCCTCGAACCCGAGGTTCACCCGCGCCGGATCCGTCAGCCCCACCACACTGCTCTGCCGGGCCGTCGCCAGCAGGTCCTCCGGCGCTCCCGGGTGCCAGGCGAACCGGAACGCGAGCGCCCGCTCGCCGTCCACCGCCACCACGCACGGCGCCGTCTGCGGCTTCTGCCGGTCCACCCGGCTGGACTCGGTGATCTTTCCGTACGGTTCGAGCAGCGGCTTCGACAGGCTCGCCGGGACGGGCGTGCCGCAGAGCGTCTCCGGGACCGCCCGGTCGTCCTCCGAACCGCCGCCGCACCCGGCCAGCGAGGCCGAGAGGACCGCGACCGCCGTGAGCGCGGCGGCGCCGGTGGCCGCGGTCCGCCTCATCCGGCAGCCCCGCTCGGCGGGGTGGTGACGCCCTTGGCGCGGTCCGCTCCGGCCCCCGCAGCCTCGTCGACCTTGGTCTGGTACTCGTACCGGCCGCCGTCCTTGTCGTGCTCCTTCATCCACTCGTCGGTCAGCGCCATCAGCTGGCCGTTCCGCTTCTCGTACGCCTCGTAGGTCTTGTCCGCGTACTTCTGGTCGATCTGCTTCTGCTCGTCCGCCAGCCACTTGTCGACCACGTAGTCGAAGCCGGTCTGGACCTCCGCGTCGTAGGCGGGCAGGTAGCCGATCGCCGTGTCGAACATCCACTTCTCGTCCCAGGCGGCCGTCTCGGCCGGTCCGACGGCCGCGGTGCGGGCCTCCTCCAGGAAGCCCACCGTGCGCCCGGCCCGCAGCAGCGACTCCTCCGGGTGCTTCTGGCCCGCCTCGTGGATGTCGGCGACCATGGCCTGGTTGATCCCGTAGTTCAGGGACCCGTAGGCCTCCTGGTCCTTGGAGACCTGCTTGATGACCTCGTACATGTCGTTCTGCGGCACCGGCAGGTTGCGCATGTCCACGGCGCTGGTGACCTCGTGCACCGTGCCGGAGTGGTTGACCAGGACGTTCGCCATCGGCTCGCGCAGCGACTCGGGAAGCTCGTCGCCGGCTTGGGCGAAGTGGTCGATCGCGTTCTTGAAGACGGCCTTGTTGTCGGCGGTGTGCTCGACGAACTTCGGGTTCTCCGCGGACGGGTCGATGCCGGTGGCACCGGCCTGCAGCGCGGCTGCGAAGCCCGCCCGGTCGTCCTTGTCGAGCTCGGCGGAGTAGTGGACGGCGTTGCCGTGCTCGTTGGCCTGCAGCACCACCTCCCAGTTGCGGTCCATGAGGTGCTTCATCCGGTCCTCGTCCTTGAGGTAGGACGCGGACGCCTCCGGGTTGTGGCTCATCACGCCGAGCAGCCCGTCCATCGGGTCGTTGGCGAACCAGCCGGTCCGCTCCCCGCTGTACTCGCCGCCCTTCATGACCCAGATGTCCTCCCGGCCCTTCTCCGCCTTCATGATGTCGTCGCCCATGTCGTGCAGGAACTGCTTCGAGTAGTCCCCGCCGCCCTGGCTCATCAGCGTGACCAGCGACTGGTAGCCGTACGTCTTCTCCAGGCGCAGGTCCGTGAAGGAGGTGTTGCGGCGCTCCAGGCCCTCCTTCTGCATCTCGGCCCGGAATTTTTTGTAGGTCTCCGACTTCGGGTCCTGCGTCGCCGAGGCGAGCGTGGCCCCCAGGCCCTTCTGCAGGTCCGTGTAGTCGGATTTGTTCGCCGGGTTCTTCACGTGGATCTGGTCGCTGAGCCGGTTCGTCAGCTCGATCGTGCCCTTTGCGCCCAGCCCGTTGATGAACACCTGGCTGAACTCGGGCTTGCCCGAGTTGTCGCGGAAGGACCGCTGGAGCTCCGCCATCTCGGTCGCCGGGATCTTTTCGCCCCCGGCCAGGCGGGTCGCGATGTCCTCCGCGTTCCGCGCCTCGTACACCTCGACGTCGCCCTGCGCCTCGCCGTTGAAGCCGGTGCCCAGGGTGGAGTCGTTCTTCTGGCCGTAGCCGTCCGCGCAGGCCGCCTCCAGCGCGATCTTCACGCCCTGGTCGGCGTCGTCCATGGCCTTGACCGCGCTGTCTATGTGCTGCGACCAGGAGTTCTCGACGTTCTTCAGGTCCGGGTCGTGCCGGGCGGCGTTGGCCGTGCCCGGGTCCGCCTTGGAGAAGTCGAAGGTGCACCGGCCCTGCTCGGACACCCTCATGCCCGCCTTCACCGCGTCGTCGCGGGCGGACTCGACCTTCTTCTTCAGGTCGGTGAACTGCTCGTGCGCATCCCGCAGCAGGCCGGCGATCGCCTTCGCCTGGACCTGCGCGGCGGAGTACTCGTAGCGGGTGCCCGCGAAGTTGGTGTGGGCCGCGCCCGCGCTCACCCCCGACCAGGCCTGACCACCCATGGTGATCTTCTGGACGCTGTCCCGGTAGCGCTCCTCGACCTTCTTGAACTCCCCGGCCATGGATTCCCATTTGGCCGCGGCAGCAGTCAGCTGTCCGAAGTCGGTCGTCATGACCTCGTGGTACGTCAACATGGTTCCGCCCGCCGCCCTAGATCCCGTTCAGTTTCGAGTAAGGGGACGGCTTCAGGAGGCCGAAGTTGTCGCCCGTGGAGATGTCATTGCGCAGGAACAGGTTCGAGGTCCCGCGCAGCGCGGTCTTCTCCGAGGCCAGCCGGCCCATCAGCCCGGTCACCTGCCGGTCCCAGGTCTCCTGCACCTTCTTCAGACCGGAGGCCGTGCTCCAGCCGTCCAGGGCCTTGACCGCCGAGTTCGACGACTCGTCCGCGTGGTCGCCGGCCTTCTTGGTGTTCGGCTCCAGCTCCGTCTCGATGGTGTTCGCCGCCGCCTTCTTCTCCGCGGGCGTCGAGGCGAGGTCCTGGTTTCCGCCGGGGAACAACGGGCCTGGTGGAGGCCCCGAGTTCAACCGCATCGCCGCCTGGTCTGCCGCGGTGGACCGCGCCTGACTCCAGTCCTGCTCGAACCCCATCTCGTACCTCTCCCCGTTGACCGTCTGCGTCAGCCGTCCGGCCGCGTCCCTGTCCGGATCGCCGCGGCCGAAACGTCACTTCGACGCTACCAGGGCCCAGGGAGCCGCCCGGCTCCCTGGGCCCGCGGGCCTACATACCGGGCAGGCGACCCAGTTGGACCAGCGAGGTTCCCCGCTTGCGCGAGGCGAAGTAGCCCCGGCCCGGCGGCATCGGGCGCGGCCGGACATTGCCGATCAGGTCGCCCTCCGACGGGTCGCCGGACAGCACCACGCCCTGCGCGCCCAGCTCCTTGACGCGCTGCATGAACGGCTCGTAGAGGGAGCGCGAGGCGCCCGCCGAGTTCCGCGCGATGATGAACCGGATGCCGGTGTCCCGGGCGAACGGCAGGTACTCCACCAGCGGGGCCAGCGGGTTGCCCTGACTGGTGGCCACCAGGTCGAAGTCGTCGACGATGATGAACACGTCCGGGCCGGTCCACCAGCTCCGGTCGCGCAGCTGCTGCGGAGTGACGTCGTCCGGCGGCTGCCGGCGCGCGAACACCCCGGCCAGCGCCTCCATGTGCATCTGCATCGAGCTCGCCATCGGCGCGTACTCCAGCAGGTGCTCCTCCGGCAGCGCGCCCAGCAGGGTCCGCCGGTAGTCGCCGACCACCAGCCGTGCCTGGTCCGGGGTGTACCGCTCGGCGATCTGCTGCGCGATCAGCCGCAGCAAGTTCGTCTTGCCGGACTCGCTCTCGCCGAACACCAGGAAGAACGGGTCCGTCTCGAAGTCCACGAACACCGGTTCCAGATCGGTCTCGTCGATGCCGATCGCGATCCCGCGGCCCGGGTACTCCCCGCCCTTGGGCAGCTGGTCGGCGTGCAGCAGCCGCGGCAGCAGCCGGACGCCGGGCGCCGCGGCCCCCGCCCAGTTGCCCTTCACCGCCGCCACGAACGCGGCCGTGCCCTCCGAGAGGTCGCCCGCCTCGTGCGAGCCGTCGATCCGCGGCAGCGCGCCCAGGAAGTGCAGCTTCTCCGCGACCTGGCCGCGGCCGGGCATGCCAGGCGGCACGTTCGCGGCGACCTTGCGGTCGAACTCCGAGTCCATGACGTCGCCGAGCCGCAGCTCCAGCCGGTTGAGCATCTGGTCCTTCAGGGCGGCCCGCACCTCCATGTACCGGGCGGCCGTGATCACCACGTGGATGCCGTAGCCCAGACCGCGCGCGGCGATGTCCGTGACCACCGATTCCAGGCCCTCGTACTCGCCCCGGAACCCGCCCCAGCCGTCCACCAGCAGGAACACATCGCCCCACGGCTCGCCGGGCAGCTCACCGGCCGCCCGCCGCCGCCGGTAGGTGGTGATGGAGTCGATGCTGTTCGCGCGGAAGAACTCCTCCCGGCGGTTCAGGATGCCCGCCACCTCCGCGACCGTACGCCGCACCCGCTCCGGGTCCAGCCGCGAGGCGATCCCGCCCACATGCGGCAGGTCCTGCACCGCCGACAGACCGCCACCACCGAAGTCCAGCCCGTAGAACTGCACCTCGCGCGGGGTGTGCGTGAGCGCGAACGACGCGATCAGCGTCCGCATCAGCGTCGACTTGCCCGACTGCGGGCCGCCGACCACCATCATGTGGCCGGCCGCGCCGGAGAAGTCCCGGTACAGCACCTCACGCCGCTGCTCGAACGGCTTGTCGATCAGGCCGAGCGGGACCACCAGCCCGCCGGGCCGGGTGTACCCCTCGGCGTGCAGACCGCGCGCCTCGCTCGGCGCCAGCGCCGGCAGCAGCTGGTCCAGCGGCGGGGCCTGGTCCAGCGGCGGCAGCCACACCTGGTGCGCCGGAACCCCCTGCCCCTCCAGCCGGCCCACGATCACGTCGAGCACCGTGTCGGCCAGCGCGTCGTCCTCCCGGGACGCTGCCGCAGCCGCCAGGTACGCCGGGTCCGGAGCCGCGTACACCACCGGCACCGGGGCCGCCGTGAACACCGCCGGCCGCCGCTCCACCGGGAACTGCCCGACCGACAGGTCCGGCCCGCCCGAGCGGTACACGCCCGAGACGTACGCCGCCTTGAAACGGGTCATCTCGTCCGTGCCGAACTTCAGATAGCCCGAACCCGGCACCGAGGGCAGGTGGTACGCGTCCGGCACACCGATCGCCGTCCGCGACTCCGCCGCCGAGAAGGTCCGCAGACCGATCCGGTACGACAGGTACGTGTCCAGGCCGCGCAGCTTGCCCTCCTCCAGGCGCTGTGAGGCCAGCAGCAGGTGCACGCCCAGCGACCGGCCGATCCGGCCGATCTGGATGAACATGTCGATGAAATCGGGCTTCGCCGTCAGCAGCTCGCTGAACTCGTCGATGACCAGCACCAGCGAGGCCAGCGGCTCCAGCGGGGCACCCGCCGCCCGTGCCTTCTCGTAGTCGTGGATGTTGGCGTAGTTGCCCGCCGAGCGCAGCAGCTCCTGCCGGCGCTGCAGCTCGCCCCGGATCGAGTCGCCCATCCGGTCGACCAGGGTCAGGTCGTCCGCCAGGTTGGTGATGACCGCCGCCACGTGCGGCATCTGCCCCATGCCGGTGAAGGTCGCACCGCCCTTGAAGTCGGCGAGGACGAAGTTCAGCGTCTCCGAGGTGTGCGTGACCGCCAGGCCCAGCACCAGGGTGCGCAGCAGCTCCGACTTGCCGGAACCGGTCGCGCCCACGCACAGCCCGTGCGGGCCCATGCCCTCCTGCGCGGCCTCCTTCAGGTCCAGCATCACCGGACCGCCGTCCTCGCCCACACCGATTGGCACCCGCAGCCGCTCGCCGGCCGACCGGGGCCGCCAGGTGCGGGCCACATCGATCGAGGCCGCGTCGCCCAGGTTCAGCAGATCCGTGAAGTCCAGGTTGGCCAGCAGCGGCTCGTCCTCGTCACCGCCGCCGGTACGCAGCGGCGCCAGCTGCCGGGCCAGCGCCTCGGCCGCCGGCAGCGACAGCACGTCCGGCGTGCCCTCGTACGCAATGCCCGCGCCCGAGGCCAGCCGCAGCCGGCCCGGCCGCACCACGACCGACAGCCCGCCGCGCGGCTCGTCCAGTTCGCCCGCCACCACCTCGACGATGGTGACGCCCTGCAGGCCCTCGGCCGCCGCGAACGCCGACTCCGGCGGCACCAGGCCACCGCGCGAGTTCGCGTCCAGCACCAGCACGATGTGCGGCTGGTCCAGCACCGGAGAAACGTCACGGCTGAACCGCGGCCGGCCGTCCAGCCGGGCCGTCAGCAGCCCCTCGACCTCGGCCAGGTCATCGCCGAACAGCCGCTTCGTACCGGCCCCGTCCACCTGTCCGGGCGCCTGGGTGTGCGGCAGCCACTTCACCCAGTCCCAGGCCGGCACCGCCCCCGGCGCCGCCACCACGGCCACCACCAGGTCCTCGGGGGAGTGCAGCGTCGCCAGCTGCGCCACCAGCGCCCGCGCCGTCCCGCGCGCCGACTCCGGCTCCCCGGACACCGTCACGTGGTAGAAGGCCCGCATCGAGACCGCCACCGGCAGCCCGTCCAAGGAGGAATGGATCTTCAGGAAGCGCTGCATCGCGCCCGCCGTCAGCGGCTCCAGCTCGTCCACCGGCGCCGTGTCCGGCGCCACCAGCGGAGTCGCCAGCCGCTGCGCGCCCAGCCCCAGCCGGGCCTGCCCGAAGTCCGCGTCGCCGACCCGCCGCTCCCACAGCCGCGAACCCTCCGCCACCACCGACCACAACTGCTCGGGGGCCGGGTGCAGATACAGCTGCGCATCACGCTGCGCCCGCGCCGTCCGCCGCACCTGACGGCGGGTCTGCGCAAGGTACTTGAGGTAGTCCCGGCGGACGTCCGCCATTTGCCCCTGCGTACCCCGCCGGTACCGCATCACCTGGGCGATGACCATCGCCACCGTCGACACCAGCATCAGCACGCCCATGATCTTCATGAACGGCATTCCGGTGGGCATGAAGAAGAACACCACCGACGAACCCATGCCGAGCATCGGCAGGAGCTGCATCGCGATGCCTTCGTCCTGCCCCCGCGGCAGCTCCGGCGGAGCCTCCAGCCTCAGCTCGTCCGAAGGGACTTCGGGCGGCAGGGACCGTGGCGGGCGTTTGACGACGATCTGGCTCACCGGAGCATCAATCCCTCGAAAACGGACGGGAGGTCGATACCGGCGGCCCCCAAGTCCCGGGCAGCGGAGGGGGTCTCCTCCGCGCGACGGAGATCCTACTTGCCGACAGTCACGCATACTCCCGGTAGGGTGTCGCGGGCATCGCCCGCGCACCATGCGCATCCGCGAATCAGTCCGCCAACCACGGGGGTCACACAGGTGAGTACGGCCGCAACGACGGGTTTCTGCAGGGTCACCGTCGTGGCCCCGGACAGCCGCATAGACGTGGCGCTGCCCGAGGACATCGCCGTTGCCGACGTCTACCCCGAACTCCTGCGCCTCACCGGCCAGACCCAGCCCGTCGGCGCCCCCACCGGCTACCACCTGGTCCGCCGGGACGGCTCCGTCCTCGACGGCGCCCGCACCCTGGCCGCCCAGCAGGTCCTCGACGGCGAAGTGCTCAGCCTGCGCCCGTTCGCCGAATCCCTGCCGCCCGCCGTCTTCGACGACGTCTCCGACGCCGTCGCCTCCGCCGTGGTCCGCGACCGGCACCGCTGGAGCGACGACATGCTGCGCGGCGCCGGCCTCACCGCCGCCGTGGTCCTCTTCGTCCTGATGGGCTTCGTGCTCTGGTACGCCGACCCCGTCCGGCACGACATGCACGGCCTGGCCGGGATCATCGCCGGCGCGGCCGGCCTGCTCCTCACCGCCGCCGCCGGCGTCCGCGCCCGGGTCTACCGCGACCGCGGCTCCGCCGTCGCCCTCGGCCTCGGCGCCCTCCCGATGCTCCTGATCGCCGGCTCCGGCATCGTCGCCCCCGCCGCCGGCGAGGGCCCCGGCCGGCTCCAGTTCCTGCTCGGCTGCGTCTGCGTGCTGGTCGCCGCCGTGACCCTGGTCGCCCTCACCCCCAGCGGGGACGCCGTCTTCGTCGCGGCCACCTTCCTGGCCGTCACCGGCACCTTCGCCACCTTCCTGGCCATCGTCACCGAGGCCTCCGCCACCGGCACCGCGGCCGTCTGCGCCCCCGTCGCCATCGGCCTGGTCGCCTTCCTGCCCGGCCTCTCCGCCCGCTTCGCCCGGCTGCCCATCGGCTACGCCGCCCCGCAGAGCGCCGTGGACGACCACCAGAACCCGGACCCGTACGAGAGTGACGCGTACGCCGACCCGTCCGCCGAGGGCTCCGAGCCCGTCACCCCGCTCGACGCCGAGCTGATAGCCGCCCAGGCCCGCCGCGGCCACGAAATGCTGCTCGGCCTGGTCGGCGGCTGCGCCGCGGTCGCCGTCGGCTCCGCCGCCGTCCTCGGCTTCTCCGACAACACCTGGGGCAAGCTGCTGGCCCTGGCCACCGGCCTCGCCATGCTGCTGCGCGCCCGCCTGTTCCGCTACACCTCCCAGGTGGTCTGCGCGCTCGCCGCCGGCCTGGTCGCCATCGCCCTGCTGGTCCTGGGCCTCGCCCTGAACCCGCCCCTGAACCTGGTCACCGAGCTGGCCAAGTACGGCGAGAGCGGCGACCTGGACCTCCGCACCATCTGGCTGTCCGCCGCCGTGGCCGCCGGCGCCGCCCTCCTCGCCGCCATCGGGCTGGTCATCCCCCGCAAGGGTCTGTCACCCTTCTGGGGGCGCCTCCTCGACCTCACCGAGGCCGCGGTCCTGCTCAGCCTTGTCCCGCTCTGCCTGGCCGTTCTCGACGTGTACTCCCGGGCCCGCTCTCTCACCAGCTGAGACACGCCGACGCGGCAGCCTGGTACGCTGTGTGACGGTCGTCTGTGCATGCGCCTCAGTGGCTGCCGCCAGACCCGCCCGCCTCCCGAGTCACCGAAGCTCCCCAGAGAAGCAGACCTGGGGCACTCGGAGGCACCGTACGCACACGAGGAGTAACAGTGTCGCTCGACACCGCCACGAAGAAGCAGATCATCGCTGAGTTCGGCCAGAAGGAGGGCGACACCGGCTCCCCCGAGGTCCAGGTCGCCATGCTCTCCCGCCGGATCTCGGACCTGACCGAGCACCTCAAGGCCCACAAGCACGACCACCACTCCCGCCGTGGTCTGCTGATCCTGGTCGGCCAGCGCCGCCGTCTGCTGCAGTACCTGGCCAAGAAGGACATCCAGCGCTTCCGTACGCTGGTCGAGCGCCTCGGCATCCGCCGCGGTGCCGCGGGCGCCAAGTAAGACGCTGTGAAGGGAGCGGTTCCCAACGCCAGGGGGCCGCTCCCTTTGCTGTACGTGCGGGACGTACCGGACGCTTTGTAGTCTGGACGCAGCGCGCACAACCGAAGCACAACTGAAGAGGGGGAGCGCCCTCCCTACGCACGCCGGTCCTCGGTAGTGGCACCCGGAGAGCCCGTACGGGCCCCGTCCCGGGTGCTTCGATCGAAGACCGGCCCGCACGCAAGGCGCGCTTCTCCTGACCGTCCCCCACCACACGGGTGGAGGACGGAGACGACGAAAATGGAGAAAACGCTAGTGGAGAACGAGACCCACTACGCCGAGGCCGTCATTGACAACGGCTCCTTCGGCACCCGCACCATCCGCTTCGAGACGGGCCGTCTGGCCCGCCAGGCCGCCGGCTCCGCCGTTGCCTACCTGGACGACGACACGATGGTGCTTTCCGCCACCACCGCGTCCAAGAAGCCCAAGGACCAGCTCGACTTCTTCCCCCTGACGGTGGACGTCGAGGAGCGGATGTACGCCGCCGGCAAGATCCCCGGCTCCTTCTTCCGCCGTGAGGGCCGCCCCTCCGAGGACGCGATCCTCACCTGCCGCCTGATCGACCGCCCGCTGCGCCCGTCCTTCAAGAAGGGCCTGCGCAACGAGATCCAGGTCGTCGCCACGGTCATGGCGCTCAACCCCGACCACCTGTACGACGTCGTCGCGATCAACGCCGCGTCCGCGTCCACCCAGCTGGCCGGCCTGCCCTTCTCCGGCCCGGTCGGCGGCGTCCGCGTCGCGCTGATCCGCGGCCAGTGGGTCGCCTTCCCGACGCACACCGAGCTCGAGGACGCCGTCTTCGACATGGTCGTCGCGGGCCGCACCCTCGAGGACGGCGACGTCGCGATCATGATGGTCGAGGCCGAGGCCACCGACCGCACGATCCAGCTGGTCAAGGGTGGCGCCGAGGCGCCCACCGAGGAGATCGTCGCGGCCGGCCTCGACGCCGCCAAGCCGTTCATCAAGGTCCTGTGCAAGGCGCAGGCCGACCTCGCCGCCAAGGCCGCCAAGCCCACCGCCGAGTTCCCGGTCTTCCTGGACTACCAGGACGACGTGTTCGCGGCCCTCTCCGACGCCGTCCGCGGCGAGCTCGCCCAGGCGCTCACCATCGCCGGCAAGCAGGAGCGGGAGAGCGAGCTCGACCGCATCAAGGAGATCGCCGCCGAGAAGCTCCTCCCGGCCTTCGAGGGCCGCGAGAAGGAGATCTCCGCCGCCTACCGCAGCCTGACCAAGGCCCTGGTGCGCGAGCGCGTCATCAAGGACAAGGTCCGCATCGACGGCCGTGGCGTCACGGACATCCGTACGCTGGCCGCCGAGGTCGAGGCGATCCCGCGGGTCCACGGCTCCGCGCTGTTCGAGCGGGGCGAGACCCAGATCCTGGGCATCACCACCCTCAACATGCTCCGTATGGAGCAGCAGCTGGACACCCTCTCCCCGGTGACCCGCAAGCGCTACATGCACAACTACATCTTCCCGCCGTACTCCGTCGGCGAGACCGGTCGCGTCGGCGCCCCCAAGCGCCGCGAGATCGGCCACGGCGCCCTGGCCGAGCGTGCGCTCGTCCCGGTGCTGCCGACCCGCGAGGAGTTCCCCTACGCGATCCGCCAGGTGTCCGAGGCCCTCGGCTCCAACGGTTCGACGTCCATGGGCTCCGTCTGCGCCTCCACCATGTCGCTGCTGAACGCCGGTGTGCCCCTCAAGGCCCCGGTCGCCGGCATCGCCATGGGCCTGATCTCCCAGGAGATCGACGGCGAGACCCACTACGTCACCCTCACCGACATCCTCGGTGCGGAGGACGCCTTCGGCGACATGGACTTCAAGGTCGCCGGCACCAAGGAGTTCGTCACCGCCCTCCAGCTCGACACCAAGCTGGACGGCATCCCGGCCTCCGTCCTGGGCGCGGCCCTCAAGCAGGCCCGCGACGCCCGCCTCCACATCCTCGACGTGATGATGGAAGCGATCGACACCCCGGACGAGATGTCCCCGAACGCCCCGCGGATCATCACCGTCAAGATCCCGGTGGACAAGATCGGTGAGGTCATCGGCCCCAAGGGCAAGATGATCAACCAGATCCAGGAGGACACCGGCGCCGAGATCACGATCGAGGACGACGGCACCATCTACATCGGTGCCGCCGACGGCCCGGCCGCCGAGGCCGCCCGCGCCACGATCAACGGCATCGCCAACCCGACCATGCCGGAGGTCGGCGAGCGCTACCTGGGTACGGTCGTCAAGACCACCACCTTTGGTGCCTTCGTCTCCCTGCTCCCGGGCAAGGACGGCCTGCTGCACATCTCGCAGATCCGCAAGCTCGCCGGTGGCAAGCGCGTGGAGAACGTCGAGGACGTGCTCGCGGTCGGCACCAAGGTCCAGGTCGAGATCGCCGAGATCGACCAGCGCGGCAAGCTCTCCCTGATCCCCGTGATCGAGGGCGAGGCTGTCGCCGACGACGCTGACAAGGACGACTCCGACAAGTGATGTCGCGTAGTTCCCGTGTGACGGCCCGCCCCTCTTCGGAGGGGCGGGCCGTCGCCCGTACCCAAACCCTCCTCCAGGGCGAGAACGGCATTGGCACCGTCCGGCGCACCGTCCTCCCCGGCGGACTGCGTGTCGTCACCGAGACGCTGCCCTCCGTCCGCTCCGCCACCTTCGGGATCTGGGTGAACGTCGGCTCGCGCGACGAAACGCCCACCCTCAACGGCGCCACGCACTACCTGGAGCACCTCCTCTTCAAGGGCACCAAGAAGCGGTCCGCCCTCGACATCTCCGCCGCTGTCGACGCGGTCGGCGGCGAGATGAACGCCTTCACGGCGAAGGAGTACACCTGCTACTACGCGCGGGTGCTCGACACCGACCTGCCGCTGGCCATCGACGTGGTCTGCGACATGCTCACCGGCTCCCTCATCCTGGAGTCCGACGTCGACGCCGAGCGCGGGGTCATCCTCGAAGAGATCGCGATGACCGAGGACGACCCGGGCGACATGGTCCACGACCTGTTCGCCCACACCATGTTCGGCGACAGCCCGCTCGGCCGGCCGGTCCTCGGCACCGTGGACACGATCAACGCGCTCACCGCCGACCAGATCCGCCGCTTCTACAAGAAGCACTACGACCCCACCCACCTGGTGGTCGCCGCCGCGGGCAACGTCGACCACGCCAAGGTGGTCCGCCAGGTCCGCGCCGCGTTCGACAAGGCCGGCGCCCTGAGCCGCACCGAGGCCGTGCCCACCGCCCCCCGCGGCGGCACCAAGCGGCTGCGCACCGCCGGCCGGGTCGACCTGGTCAACCGGAAGACCGAGCAGGCCCACGTGGTCCTCGGCATGCCCGGCCTGGCCCGCACCGACGAACGCCGCTGGGCGCTGGGCGTACTGAACACCGCCCTCGGCGGCGGCATGTCCTCCCGCCTCTTCCAGGAGGTCCGGGAGAAGCGGGGCCTGGCCTACAGCGTGTACTCGTACACCTCCGGCTTCGCCGACACCGGCCTGTTCGGCGTGTACGCGGGCTGCCGCCCCAGCCAGGTGCACGACGTACTGAAGATCTGCCGCGACGAACTCGACAAGGTCGCCTCCGAGGGCCTCACCGACGAGGAGATCAAGCGGGCCGTCGGCCAGCTCTCCGGCTCCACCGTCCTCGGCCTGGAGGACACCGGCGCGCTGATGAACCGCATCGGCAAGAGCGAGCTGTGCTGGGGCGACCAGATGTCGGTCTCCGACATGCTGGACGCGATCGCCGCGGTCACCCCGGAGGACGTCCGGGCGGTCGCGCAGGATGTACTGGCCCAGCGCCCCTCGCTGTCGGTGATCGGCCCGCTCAAGGAGAAGCAGGCCGCCCGCCTCGACGAAGTGGTCGCGTAGTCCCGTACGGAGTGAAGGAAGCGAAGACATGAGCAAGCTGCGCGTGGCGGTCCTCGGAGCCCGGGGCCGGATCGGCGCCGAGGCGGTCAAGGCCGTCGAGGCCGCCGAGGACATGGAACTGGTCGCCGCCCTGTCCCGCGGGGACCGGCTCGAGACCCTGACCGAGACCGGTGCCCAGGTCGCCGTGGAGCTGACCACCCCGGCCTCGGTCATGGACAACCTCGAGTTCTGCGTGCGCCACGGCATCCACGCGGTGGTCGGCACCACCGGCTGGACCGAGGACCGCCTCGCGCAGCTGAACACCTGGCTCTCCGCCTCCCCGGAGACCGGTGTGCTCATCGCTCCCAACTTCTCCATCGGCGCCGTGCTCACCATGAAGTTCGCGGCCCAGGCCGCGCGCTACTTCGAGTCCGTCGAGGTCGTCGAGCTGCACCACCCCAACAAGGTCGACGCCCCCTCCGGCACCGCCACCCGCACCGCCCAGCTCATCGCCGAGGCCCGGTCGAAGGCAGGCTGCGCCCCGCAGCCCGACGCCACGACCACCGCCCTCGACGGTGCGCGCGGTGCGGACGTGGACGGCGTCCCGGTGCACGCGGTCCGCCTGCGCGGCCTGCTGGCCCACCAGGAGGTGCTGCTCGGCAGCGAGGGCGAGACCCTGACCATCCGACACGACTCCCTGCACCACAGCAGCTTCATGCCGGGCATCCTGCTCGGCGCCCGCCGCGTGACGCAGACCCCGGGCCTCACCTTCGGCCTGGAACACTTCCTCGACCTGGGCTGATGCCATGCGCGCGAAGATCACGTACCTCATCACGGCCGCCGTGCTGGCCGTCTACTTCGTGCTGGCCGGAGGCCGCGGGCTGGCCCTCATCCGGATCGGCACCCCACTGACCGTCACCTTCGGCGTGATGGTGCTGATCCTGCCGGTCATCGGCATCTGGTTCCTCTGGAAGAACACCCAGTTCGTCAAGAAGGCCCACCAGCTGTCCACCGAGCTGGAGGCCGAGGGCGGGCTGCCCGTCGACGAGCTGGAGCGGGACGGGTACGGGCGGATCCTGCGGGACTCCGCCGACGAGGTCTTCGCGCGCCGCAAGGCCGAGACGGAGGACGCGCCGGGGGACTGGCGCACCTGGTTCCGGCTGGCCGTCGCCTACCACGACGCCCGCGACACCCCGCGGGCCCGCAAGGCCATGCAGCGTGCCATCGCCCTGCACGACAAGAAGCCCGTACGGGTCTGATCGCCCCGTACGGGCTTCGTCCGGCGACCGGCTCAGGGCCGGCTCAGCGGGCGGCCGGGACCGTCCGGTACTCCTCCGCCCAGGCCTCCACGGTGTCCGCGGCCCGCTCGAAGGCCTCCGCGCGCGCCAGGAAGTCCGCGTCGTGGTCGGTGAGCAGAGCCGGCAGCGGGGACGCACCCTTCGCCGTCACGGTCAGCGCCTGGCCCTGCACCGTCCTGGGCAGTCCGAGCCAGCGCACCGGCTGCTGGACGGTCCGGATCGCCTCGACCTGGTTCCAGGTCACCGAGCGGGTCCCGAGGAAGGACACCCGGCGCAGCCCGTCACGGCTCACCCAGACCCCGGCCCGCAGCATCCGGGCGGTGCCGCCGACCACGGTGAGCGCGGCGGCCAGGCAGACGGCCGCGCCGGTCCACGCGCCGGCGAAGGCGATGATCATCGTGGCCAGCAGCATGAACGAGGCCACCAGGAGCAGCACCGCCCCGATGGCCACGCGCCAGGGGCCGGGCCGGTAGGGCCGCCGCCAGCGGTCGTGGTCGTCGTGGGGCAGCGCGACATCGTCCAGGTCGGCCGTCAGGAAGGACAGGGGCACGGCTGATCCTCACTCATTTGCACATGGGCGGGAGGCCGTCAGCGCCCCTGGGCCGCCTCGGACTGCTGGGCCTTCTCGGGCGCCTTGTGCGGCTGCAGTGCGGGCATGCCGAAGAGGAGCGAGCCGACGAGCCCCGCCACCACGGTCAGTCCGACCAGGGTACGGGCGGCGAGCTGGGTCGTGCTCAGACGCTCCCTCGGCGGGGGAGTGACGTTACTGCGGAAACGGTCGGCCTCGGCGACGAAGGCAAACGGGACGGGCTCGCGCCGGCGGAACATGTCGGGCCTCACTCCTTACGATGTCACGATCTGTTGCTACCCGGTAGGACGAACGAACGGCCCGATCGGTGCCATATTCCGGCATATTGCCGAAAACATCTGGCTGTACGTCAGGAAGGGGAGGTCCGGGACGAGCTCCGGGCGCGCGTAAAGTGGGCGCGGCACGGCCGATGTGACCTGGTGTGACCTGGAAGGACCTCGTGAGCGAGACCCCCGAGCTGAAGATCGACTTCCGAAGCGACGTGACCGTCGACTTGGTGAAGCACTCCGCCGCAGACTCCGACGTGCTGTGGGCCGCCCGTGTCTCCACGGCCGGCGAGCAGTCCCTCGACGAGCTGCAGAAGGATCCCGAGCGCTCCAAGGGCCTGATCAACTACCTGATGCGGGACCGGCACGGCAGCCCCTTCGAGCACAACTCGATGACGTTCTTCATCAGCGCCCCGATCTTCGTGTTCCGCGAGTTCATGCGGCACCGGGTCGGCTGGTCCTACAACGAGGAATCCGGCCGCTACCGGGAGCTCCAGCCGGTCTTCTACGTGCCCGACGCGGCGCGCAAGCTGGTCCAGGAGGGCCGCCCGGGCAAGTACGTGTTCGTCGAGGGCACCCAGGCCCAGCAGGAACTGACCGGCCGGGTCATGGAGGACTCGTACCGCCAGGCCTACGAGGCGTACCAGGAGATGCTGGCGGCGGGCGTGGCCCGGGAGGTTGCCCGTTCGGTCCTGCCGGTCGGACTTTTTTCCTCGATGTACGCCACCTGCAACGCCCGCTCGCTGATGCACTTCCTCGGTCTGCGCACCCAGCACGAGCTGGCGGCGGTGCCGTCCTTCCCGCAGCGGGAGATCGAGATGGTCGGCGAGCAGATGGAGGAGCACTGGGCCCGGCTGATGCCGCTGACCTACGCGGCCTTCAATGCGAACGGCCGAGTGGCCCCGTAACCGCACTCCCGGACGGATGTACGAAGTCAAGTCCGAAGTGTCCGTATTGCGACGTTTCGTGAAGTTCATCTAGGCTGATCAAACGGACCCGGCACTGCTTGAACCCCCGAGCAGGCAGTGCCGGGCTCCACACCCTGTTGACGTCCCCCGAGGGGACACCGCGAGCATGGCAGCGAGTAGCGTGTTACCCATGGCTCCGATCTCGACTCCGCAGACCCCCTTCGGGCGGGTCCTCACCGCCATGATCACGCCGTTCACGGCGGATGGCGCACTCGACCTCGACGGCGCGCAGCGGCTCGCCGTCCACCTGGTGGACGCAGGCAACGACGGCCTGATCATCAACGGGACCACCGGCGAGTCCCCGACCACCACCGACGCGGAGAAAAACGACCTCGTACGAGCCGTGCTCGACGCGGTCGGAGACCGGGCCCACGTCGTCGCCGGCATCGGCACCAACGACACCCACCACACCCTCGAGCTCGCCCGCCAGGCCGAGCGCGCCGGCGCACACGGCCTGCTCGCCGTCACCCCGTACTACAACAAGCCCCCGCAAGAGGGCCTGTACCGACACTTTTCGGCCATCGCCGACGCCACCGAGCTGCCGGTCATGCTGTACGACATCCCCGGCCGCAGCGGCGTCCCGATCAACACCGAAACTCTGGTACGGCTGGCCGAGCACCCGCGTATCGTCGCCAACAAGGACGCCAAGGGCGACCTCGGCCGCGCCAGCTGGGCCATCGCCCAGAGCGGCCTGGCCTGGTACTCCGGTGACGACATGCTGAACCTGCCGCTCCTGTCGGTCGGCGCGGTCGGCTTTGTCTCGGTCGTCGGCCACGTGGTCACCCCGGACCTGCGCTCCATGCTGGAGGCCCACCTCGGCGGCGACGTGCAGAAGGCCACCGAGATCCACCAGAAGCTGCTCCCCGTCTTCACCGGAATGTTCCGCACCCAGGGCGTCATGACCACCAAGGCCGCCCTGGCCCTGCAGGGCCTCCCGGCCGGCCCGCTGCGCCTTCCGATGATCGGACTGACCGACGAGGAGACCGCGCAGCTCAAGATCGATCTTGCCGCCGGCGGGGTACAGCTCTGACACCAGACTTCACAACTGAACAAGCAGTCCACACACACAACAGCAAGTGCACGAATGTCATGCGCGCCACGTGCCTTAAGGGGTACGTGGCGCGTGTGGTGAGGAGAGACTTTTGAGCCATCCGCATCCGGAACTCGGCCCGCCGCCGAAGCTGCCCAAGGGCGGCCTTCGCGTCACCCCTCTGGGTGGCCTGGGCGAAATCGGCCGGAACATGACCGTCTTCGAGTTCGACGGCCGCCTGCTGATCGTCGACTGCGGCGTCCTCTTCCCCGAAGAGGAGCAGCCGGGAATCGACCTGATCCTGCCGGACTTCTCGTCCATCAGGGACCGCCTCGACCAGATCGACGGCATCGTCCTCACGCACGGCCACGAGGACCACATCGGCGCCGTCCCCTACCTCCTCCGGGAGAAGCCGGACATCCCGCTGATCGGCTCCAAGCTGACGCTCGCCCTCATCGAGGCGAAGCTCCAGGAGCACCGCATCCGCCCCTACACCCTCGAGGTGAAGGAAGGGGACCGGGAGCGCCTCGGCAACTTCGACTGCGAGTTCATCGCGGTCAACCACTCCATCCCGGACGCTCTGGCCGTCGCCATCCGGACCCCCGCGGGTCTGGTCGTCGCCACCGGCGACTTCAAGATGGACCAGCTCCCGATGGACAACCGCCTCACGGACCTGCACGCCTTCGCGCGGCTGAGCGAGGAGGGCATCGACCTCCTTCTCTCGGACTCGACGAACGCCGAGGTCCCGGGCTTCGTCCCGCCCGAGCGCGACATCTCCAACGTGATCCGCGGCGTCTTCGCCGGGGCCCAGAAGCGGATCATCGTCGCTTCCTTCGCCAGCCATGTGCACCGCATCCAGCAGATCCTGGACGCGGCCCACGAGTACGGACGGCGGGTGGCCTTCGTCGGCCGCTCGATGGTCCGGAACATGGGCATCGCCCGCGATCTGGGCTACCTCCGGGTCCCGGCCGGCCTCGTCGTGGACGTGCGCTCGCTGGACGACCTGCCCGACGACGAGGTCGTGCTGGTCTGTACGGGTTCCCAGGGCGAGCCGATGGCCGCCCTGTCCCGGATGGCCAACCGCGACCACCAGATCCGGATCGTCCCGGGCGACACGGTGATCCTCGCGTCCTCGCTGATCCCCGGCAACGAAAACGCGGTCTACCGCGTGATCAACGGCCTGACCCGCTGGGGCGCCAACGTCGTCCACAAGGGCAACGCCAAGGTCCACGTCTCGGGCCACGCCTCGGCCGGCGAGCTGCTGTACTTCTACAACATCTGCAAGCCGAAGAACCTCATGCCGGTCCACGGCGAATGGCGCCACCTGCGCGCCAATGCCGAGCTCGGCGCACTGACGGGTGTCCCCAAGGACCACATCGTCATCGCCGAGGACGGCGTGGTCGTCGACCTGATCGACGGCCGTGCCCGGATCACCGGCAAGGTCCAGGCCGGGTACGTGTACGTCGACGGCCTCTCGGTCGGCGATGTCACCGAGGTCCACCTCAAGGACCGCCGCATCCTCGGCGACGAGGGCATCATCTCGGTCTTCGTGGTGGTCGACAGCACGACCGGCAAGGTCATCGGCGGCCCGAACATCAACGCCCGCGGCTCGGGCATCGAGGACTCCGCCTTCGTGGCGGTGCTCCCGAAGATCGAGGAGGCCATCGCCAAGGCCGCCTCGGACGGCGTCGCCGAACCCCACCAGCTGCAGCAGCTCATCCGCCGCACGCTGGGCAAATGGGTCTCCGACGGCTACCGCCGCCGCCCGATGATCCTCCCGGTCGTCGTCGAGGTCTGACCCTCGCCGTAGCGACCTCACCGGAGCGGGGCAACCGGATTTGCATCCGGGGGCCCCGCTCCAGTACGTTGACGTCTCCACCCCAGCAAGGACCGCGGCACAGACATGTGCCCGAACGGTTCGGCGGCGGGTGGAAATCAGACCGGGGAAACCTGATATGGTCTGAACCGCCCGAAAGGGAAAAGGCCCCCAACGGCCACCGGAATTCGAATCCCGAAAGGGAAAACGGATCTGGTAAGGTTGGAACCGCCGGAAAGGGAAAGCGCGAAAGCGAGAACCTGGAAAGCGCCGAGGAAATCGGGTCCGAAAAGATCTGATAGAGTCGGAAACGCAAGAACGAAGGAAGCGCCCGGAGGGCCCGGAAACGGGAACAAAGGAAGCGTCCGCACCTTGAGAACTCAACAGCGTGCCAAAAATCAACGCCAGAAGTTGATACCCCGTCCACCTCGGTGGATGAGGTTCCTT